>NZ_JAAGPP010000090.1:0-36990 GCF_017104975.1 Burkholderia sp. Ac-20344 | reverse complement strand
CACCGCTGGCCGCGCCGCTCGCGGTGGCGCCGCAGGCCACCGCGTACGTGATCTACACGTCCGGTTCGACGGGCGTACCGAAGGGTGTCGAGATGACGCACGCAGCGGCGCTCAACACGATCGATGCGATCGATGTGCTGCTCGGCGTGCGTGCGCAAGACCGTTTGCTCGCGGTATCGGCGCTCGATTTCGATCTGTCGGTGTACGACCTGTTCGGCGTGCTCGGCGCCGGCGCCGAGCTCGTGCTGCCGACCCAGGATGACGCGCGCGACGCGGCGCGCTGGATCGAGCTGATCGCGCAGCATCGCGTGACGCTGTGGAATTCGGCGCCCGCGCTGCTGGAAATGGCGCTGGCGGTGCCCGCTGCGGCCGACGCGTGCCGCAGCGTGCGCGCGGCGCTGCTGTCCGGCGACTGGATCGCGCTCGACCTGCCGGCGCGCCTGCGCGAACGGTGCGGCGACGCCTGTGCGTTCCATGCGCTCGGCGGTGCGACCGAAGCCGGCATCTGGTCGAACGTGCAGACGGTGCGCAACGTGCCGCCGCACTGGCGTTCGATTCCGTATGGCCGGCCGTTGCCGGGGCAGGCGTATCGCGTCGTCGATGCCGACGGCCGCGATGTGCCCGATTACGTGCCGGGCGAACTGCTGATCGGCGGCGACAGCCTCGCACGCGGCTACCGGAACGACCCCGAGCTGACCGCGCAGCGCTTCGTGCAGCAGGCGTCGGGCCGCTGGTATCGCACCGGCGACCGTGGCCGCTACTGGCCCGACGGCACGCTCGAATTCCTGGGGCGCGAGGATCGCCAGGTGAAGGTGCGCGGGCACCGGATCGAACTGGGCGAGATCGAGGCGGCGCTGGCTGCGCATCCGCAGATCGACGGTGCATGCGCGAGCGTCGTCGGCAGCGAAGCCGCGCGCATCGCCGCGGCGTTCGTGCCGGCCGATCGCGCCTCGGATGCAACACCCTCATCGCCCACGCTCGCCGAAGCGGACCTTGCCGATACCGTGCACGCGGAAGCAGTTGTCGCGCACGCGGTCGCCGAGCGGCTGCTCGATGGCAATACGGGCTTTCCGCCGTCGCTGCGCGCGTATTGGCATGCAAAGGATAACGTATCGATTTCGATCGACGGCGCGCTCGAGCTGCTCGACTGGCATGCCGCCGATCTCGACGACCTGACCGGATCGCTGCGCGCGCTCGCTTCCGATCCTGAAGGCGCTGCGCGGCGTGTGCCGCTCGATCCACGGATAGCGCCGCTGGCGTTCGCGACGCGTCTGCCGGATGGCGCACGCGCGCTGCGCCAGTTTGGCGATGCGCTGCAGGCGCAGGCCGCTGCGCAGAACGAACCGTTGCGGGTCGCGGTGCTCGACGCGCGCGCCGGGCAATGGTTCGATGCGGGGCTCGGCGTGCTCGACGATCCGCGCTTCGACGTGACGCTATTCGATGCGTCGCCAGGCCTGCTGCACAACGCGCAGGCGTACTTCACACAAACGATGCCGGCGTTGCAGGCGATGCAGGACGGCCTGCTGCCCGCTCGCGATCTCGGCCGGTTCGATTGCGTGATCAGTTTCGCGGCGGCGCACCTGCGCGACGATCCGCGCGAGACGTTCCGGATCGCGGCAGCGTTGCTTGCGGAGAAGGGGCGCCTGCTGCTCGCCGACGTGCTGCGCGATTCGCCGCTGCGCGAACTCGTCGCGGGCGTGACGGGCGATGCGTCGCTGCCGCGGCCGTTTGCGCACGATGCGCTGGCGTCGGCGGCACACGCGTGCGGCTTTGCGCTGGAAGATTCCCGGAGCTGGCGCTCGAACGCCTTCGCGTGCATCGACGCGCGCCGTGTCGGCGAACCGGCCGGGCAAGCGGCGCTGGCTGACTGGTTGCGCGACCGGTTGCCCGACGCGATGCGTCCCGATGCACTGTGGTGCATCGCGCGCTGGCCGCTCAACGCGAACGGCAAGATCGATCGGCGGGCGGTGGGCGATGCGCTCGCACGGGCGCTCGGCGACGCACCAGCCGCGCACGATGCGTTCGTGCCGGCCGACGAACGGCAGGCGACGCTGCTCGGGTGCTGGGAGCATGCGCTCGGTCGCCCGGCGAACGCGCGCGACACGACGTTCTTCGCGCTCGGCGGCGACAGCCTGCTCGCGACGCGCCTGCTCGCGCAACTGCGCGAGCGGCTCGGCGTGCGGATCGGGATGGCGGCGTTCTACCGGCAGCCGACGCTCGCGGGTCTCGCGGCGCAGCTCGATGAGGCCGCACCGGCTGCACCGGCCGCGCCGGCCTTGCAGGCCGAAGGCGCCGCGCCGGTCGCGACGATCGAGGAGGGCGTGCTGTGAGCTTCGATGACGTGCTCGATCTTTGCCGCGAACGCCAGATCGAACTGTGGTGCGACGACGGCGGCCAATTGCGCTATCGCGCGCCGGCCGGTGCGCTCGATGCGGACCTGGCCGCGCGCATCAAGGCCGAACGCGACGCGTTCGTCCGCTTCCTGCAGGACGGCGCGTGGCGCTGCGATCCCGCGCGCCGGCATGAGCGCTTCGCGCTGACGCCGGTGCAGGCCGCGTATGTGCTCGGCCGGCACGAATCGTTCGAGTTCGGCGGCAATGCGTGCCATCTGTACGTCGAATACGGCGAGCCCGCGGATCTCGACTGTGTGCGCTTCGAGGCTGCGTGGAATGCGTGCGTCGCGCGGCATCCGATGCTGCGCGCGATCGTCGAGGACAACGCATGGCAGCGCGTGCTGCCCGACGTGCCGTGGCAGCCGCTCGCAGTGCACGACCTGCGCGACGCCGGCGCGCATGTATTCGACGCGCACGTGAAGCGCGTGCGCGAACGCCTCGACCATGCGGTGCATGCGCTCGACCGCTGGCCGGTGCTGCAACCGGAGGTGAGCCTCGGGCCGGACGGCGCGGTGCTGCACCTGTCGGTCGATTTCACGCTGATCGATTACGCGAGCCTGCAATTGCTGCTCGCCGAATGGCGGCACCGTTACGACGATCCACAATGGCAGCCTGCGCCGCTCGACGCGACGTTTCGCGATTACGTCGTCAACGAAGCCCATGCCGGCACGCGCGCCGATCAGGCGCGCGACAAGGCGTGGTGGCTTGCGCGCATCGACGATCTGCCGGCGCGTCCAGACCTGCCGGTGGTGCCCGCGATGCGCTCCCACGCGCGGCCGCGCTTCACGCATCGGCATGCACGGCTCGATCGTGCGCAATGGGCCGCGCTGAGCGGCCACGCGAGCCGCTTCGGGCTGAGCGCAGCAAGTGTCGCGCTGGCCGCGTTCGCCGAAGTCGTCGGTCGCTGGAGCCAGTCGCCCGCGTTCTGCCTGAACCTGACGGTGTTGAACCGGCCGCCCGTGCATCCGCGCATCGACGCGGTGCTCGGCGATTTCACAGCACTGAGCCTGCTCGCGGTCGACGCGACGCAAGGGCGCGATTTCGTCGAGCGCGCCCACACGATCGGCGCGCGGATGTTCGACGACCTCGATCATCGCGCATTGACCGGCGTCGACGTGATGCGCGAACTCGCGCGGCGGCGCGGCAAGGATGCGGCGCTGATGCCGGTGGTGTTCACGAGCGGTATCGGCAGCGTGGGCCGGCTGCTCGGCGAGCACGCGGCCCGTGCCGAGCCGCCGCGCTACATGATCAGCCAGACGCCGCAGGTCTGGCTCGACTGCCAGGTGACCGATCAGTTCGGCGGGCTGGAAATCGGCTGGGACGTGCGCGACGACCTGTTTCCGGACGGGATGCCCGCGGCGATGTTCGACGCGTACGTCGCGCTGCTGGGCCGGCTCGCCGACGATGCCGAATGGTGGTCGCGCGCAGGCGACATCGTGCTGCCGTCCGAGGCGCACGCCGCCGAGGTCCATCCGGATGCGGATACGCACATCGCGGCCGGCTTCGCCGCACAGGCGTTGCGTACGCCCGATGCGCCGGTGGTGATCGATGCGCAGGGCGCGCGCACGTATCGCGACGTCGCGCAGCACGCGGCGGCGCTGCGGTCTGCGCTCGAGCAGGCCGGTGTCGGCGCGGGCGACACCGTTGCCGTGCTGATGCCGAAGTGCGCACACCAGCTCGCGGCCGTGCTCGCGATCGTCCAGGCGGGCGCCGCGTACGTACCGGTCGACAGCCGCCAGCCGGCGCTACGGCAACAGGCGATCCTGCGCAATGCACGGGTGCGTGCGGTCGTCAGCGTGCAGGCGCTCGACTTCGAACACGATGGTTGCGTGCGCATCGATAGCGACGCGTTGCCGATCGATCCGCAATGGCCGCCGCGCGCTGCGCATGAGATCGACGGCGACTCGCTCGCATACGTGATCTATACGTCGGGTTCCACCGGCGAACCGAAGGGCGTGATGCTGAGCCACGCGGCCGTGTGCAACACGCTTGCCGACATCAGCGCGCGCCATGAAGTCGGTGACGGCGACGTGGTGCTCGGCCTGGCCGAGTTGAGCTTCGACCTGTCCGTCTACGATTTCTTCGGTGCGACCGCGCGTGGCGCGTGCATCGTGTTGCCCGATCCGGCACGCGGCAATGATCCGTCGCACTGGGCCGAGCTGATGGTGCGCCATCGCGTGACGCTGTGGAACTCGGTGCCCGCGCAAGGGCAGATGCTGATCGATTATCTCGAAGGCGAACCGGCGCTCGACGTGCCGGGCCCGCGCCGCGTGCTGTGGTCGGGCGACTGGATTCCGGTGACGCTGCCCACGCGCTGGTGGCGGCGCTGGCCCGACAGCGCGCTGTTCAGTCTCGGCGGCGCGACCGAGGCATCGATCTGGTCGATCGAGCATCCGATCCGTCCGGAAGACACGCAGCTTGCCAGCATTCCATACGGCCGCGCGCTGACCGGGCAGACGATGGAAGTGCTCGACGCGCTCGGCCGGCCGTGCCCGCCCGGCGTGCGCGGCGAGATCCATATCGGCGGCGTCGGGCTTGCGACCGGTTACGCGAACGATCCCGTGCGAACGGCCGAACGCTTCATCCGTCATCGCGACGGGCGCAGGCTTTACCGCACCGGCGACCTTGGACGCGTGCGCGTTGACGGCTCGCTCGAATTCCTTGGGCGGCAGGACGATCAGGTGAAGATCCGCGGCTACCGGATCGAGCTGGCCGAGATCGATGCGGCGCTGACCGCCCATCCGCTCGTCGGCGCGGCCGCGACGATCGTGCTCGGCGAAGGCGCGGAGCGCCGGCTCGCGAGCTTCGTGTCGCTGCACGGCGCGGAGCCGTCGGCGCAGGACGACGCGCTGCACGAGATTGCGACGCACGTGCGTACGGCGTTCGACGCCGCGCGCTGGCCCGCGCATGCGGACGTGACGCGGTCGGTCGCACAGCTCGAAGCGGCCTGCGTTGCGTCGCTGGCCGCATGGATCGTGCCGGTGGGTGCGCTGACCGAAGATGCTCCGACGGATCTGGCAACGCTGTGCGAACGGTTGCGCGTGCCGGCGGCGCGACAGCATCTGCTGCGCCACTGGCTTGCGATGCTCGACAAGCACGGCGTGCTGCACGCGGATGCGGAAGACGGCGGCTGGCGTCTGCGGCCCGATGCCGGCCATGCCGACGCGCACGCATGCTGGGACGCGTTTGCGCAGGATGCGTCGCCCGATCTGTGGCCGGCCGTCCTCGTCGACTACTTCCGCGACAGCGCGGGATGCATCGACGTGCAGGTGGACGGCAGCGTGTCGCCTGCCGGCCTGATGTTCCCGGAAGGCGCATCGCATATCGCCGACGCGATGTACAGCGGCGGCGAACATGCGCACGCACTACACAACGGGATGGCACAGGCCGTGCGTGCGATCGTTGCGCGCGAGCCGCAGCGCCCGTGGCGCATCCTCGAAATCGGTGCGGGAACGGCCGCGGCGACGCGGGCGATCGTCGACGCGCTCGCGCCGCTGGTCGAAGCGGGCGCGCGGATCGACTACCTGTTCAGCGACGTGTCGAGCTATTTCCTCGCGGCGGCGCGCGAGCGTTTTGCCGCGTATCCGTGGATGCGGTTCGTGCGGTTCGACATGAACGCGCCGTTCGATGCGCAGGGCATCGCACCGCATTCGATCGACGTCACGATCAGCTCCGGCGCGCTGAACAATGCACGCGACACGGTTGCACTGGTCGCCGGGTTGAGAGCGCTGTCGGCGGCCGATGCGTGGTGGGTGATCCAGGAACTGACGACCGAGCATCCGGAGATCAGCATCAGCCAGGGGCTGATGATGGAAACGCCGAACGACGCGCGCGCCGAGTCGGCCAGGTTGTTCGTGCCGCGCGCGCAGTGGCTCGAATGGCTGCAGTCGAACGGTGGCGATCGCGCGCTCGGTTGCGTGGTGCCCGGCACGCCGCTCGACGCGCTCGGCTACGACATCCTGGTTGCGCACATGAAGCGCGGTGCGGCACGCATCGCGCCGGACGCGCTGCTGGGGTTCGTCGCTGAGCGCGTGCCGGGCTACATGGTGCCGTCGCAATTGCGCGTGCTCGACCGTCTGCCCGTGACCGCGAACGGCAAGATCGACCGCCGGACGCTGGCCGGCATCGCCGACATCCGCGAACCGGAGCCGGCGGCGGCTCGGCCGGCCCACGTGCAGACCGCAGCCGATCCGCTGCTGGCGCGGCTGATCGGCTTGTGGGAAGCCGTGCTCGATACGCGCAACGTCACGCCGGACCAGGACTTCTTTGCCGCGGGCGGCGATTCGCTGTTGATTGCGCAGCTCGTGTCGCGGCTGCGCGGCGAGGAACCGCTCGCGCACGCGCATCCGTTCGACCGGTTGCTGCGCTGGGTGCTCGCGCAACCGACGCCCGCCGCGTTCGCGCAATGCCTGCGCGATGCCGGCGAGCAGCCGTCGGCCGCAACGTCACCGGCCGCCCCGCGCACGACGCAGATATCGACGGTCATCCACGCGCCTGCGCCCCGCGTGCGTGCCGACGTGAGGCCAATTCCGCTCGCGCCGGGCGACGGCGTGCCGCGCGTGATCGTGCACGAAGGCCTCGGCACCGTGCATGCGTATCGCCCGGTCATGCCGGCACTCGCACGGCTCGGCCCGGTGCTCGGTTTCGCGGTGCGCGACGCGCAGGACTATCTCGATGTGCCGGCGCGCCACCTGAACGCGACGCTTGGCCGGCGCTATGCGGATGCGCTGTGGCGCACCGGCGTGCGCGAAGTCGACGTGCTCGGCTACTGCTCGGGCGGGCTGGTCGCGCTCGAAATGGCGAAGTCGCTGGTACAGCTCGGCGTCGAAGTGCGCACGCTCGACATCGTGTCGAGCTACCGGATTCCGTACCTGATCGAAGACGAACGGCTCGTGCTGTTCAACTTCGCGGCGACGCTCGGGCTGCCGCTCGACGCGCTCGGGTTTCCGGAAACGTATGTGCTGGCCGATGCGCTCGCCGACGCGTTGAAGGCCGACCCCGCGCGTCTCGCGCCCGGCAGCCTGCAGGCCCAGCTGGAGATCTTCGGCGATCGCTGCGAGCCGCTCGACGCGTTGCGCCGCCGCGTGCTGCGCGCGGCCGCCGGACTGTCGATGCAGGACGAGGTCGCGCATCCGCTGCTCGACGAACGCGAACGGCTGTACCGGCTCTTCATGCATTCGGTGCAAGCGAGCCACTGGGCCGGCGACGCGCCCTACGCAGGTGCGCTGCGGCTGTTCGTGCCGGAGCGCTGCAACCCGCTGATTCCGCAGCAGCGCGTGGCGCTTACCGCGTACTGGACGGCGCAGGCGCTCGGCGGCATCACGTCCGTCGATATCCCCGGCGGTCATTTCGACTGTCTGAATGCCGCGTTCGTCGACACCCGCCTGAAGGAGGCGCAATGAAGGTTCATCCGCTGCCGGTCGTCGTGGCCGGCTCCCGCTTCGGCCAGTTCTATGCGGCGGGCCTCGCTGCGTCCGGCACGTATCGTGTCGCGGGCATCCTGGGGCAGGGCAGCGCACGTACTGCCGCACTGGCTGCGCGCGTCGGCGCGCCCGTGTTCGATCGTCCGGAAGCACTGCCGGAGGACGTGCGCGTCGCGTGCGTCGCAGTCGGCGGCGCGGCGCGCGGCGCCGACGGGGCCGCGCTCGCGTGCCGGCTGCTCGAACGCGGGATCGATGTCGTGATCGAGCATCCGCTGCTGCCTGACGAATGGGACCGCGTGCTGCGCACCGCGTCGCGTCATGGCCGCCGCTGTCTGCTCAACAGCTTCTATCCGAACCTGCCGGTCGTCTCGCGCTTCATCGCCGTCGCGCGGCGGCTGCGCGAAACGAGTGCGCCCGTGCATGCGGATGTCGTGTGTTCGGTGCAGGCCAGTTTCGCGGCGCTCGACGTGCTCGCGGCCGCGCTGCAGGGCGTGGGCCCGTGGTCGGTCGAGCCGGTCGGGCCGGCGCTGTCGTCGATGCGCGAATGTGCGATGGTGCTCGCCGAAACACCGGTCTCGCTGCGTGTGCACAACGAGATGGCGGCGGCCGACGACGGCCGGATGAGCATGCTGTTCGGCATCGCGCTGACGACGGACGCCGGCACATGGACGCTCGCGTCGCCGCATGGCCCGCTGTGGTGGGCGCCCGCGCTGCGCGAACCGGCGACGGACGCCGACGGGCTGTTCCCGATCTTCGGCGATGCGACGGGCGACGACATGCCGAGCATCCAGATCTGCGACGATGCGCGCGATACATGGGGCGCGATTCATGCGCGCAGCTGGCCGCAAGCGGCCGTGCGCGCGGTCGATCGGCTCGTGTCGGGGGAAGGGCTGCAGGCGTGCAACCAGCGCAGCGTCGACGTGACGCGCGTCTGGCAGCAACTGACCATGCAGCTCGGTTTTCCGGAGCAGCCGCCGGGCGACGCGCGCGCGGCCACCCTCGGCATGCTGCTGGAGCGTGCCGCATGAAGGGGCCGTTGCTTTCGATGTTGCGGCCGTTCGCGGTGCCGCTCGTGACGGCGGTCCTGCTGCAGGCGCTGGCGGGTGTCGCGTCGCTCGTGCCGTGGCTCGCGCTCGGCCGTGTCGCCGATGCATGGCGCGCGACGGCGCAGCTCGACGCGACGGCGCGCGGCTGGCTCGTCGCGGCCGTGGTGGCCGGCGTGTGCTGGCTGGGCGGCCAGACGGTTGCGCTGCACCTGACGCACCGTGTCGACGCCGATCTCGCCGACCGCTTGCGCAGGCGCCTCGCCGATCATCTGCAACGCTTGCCGCTCGGCTGGTTTGCACGCGCGGGCAGCGATCGCGTCGCGCGCCACGTCGACCAGGACGTGCGCGCGCTGCATCAACTCGTCGCGCACGCGCCGGCCGACGTCACGCAACTCATCGTCGTGCCGTGCGCGGCGCTTGCGTGCCTGCTTTACCTGAATCCCGCGCTGCTCGCGTTTGCGCTCGTGCCACTCGTCGCGGGCGCCGCGCTGTTTCGCCGGATGCGTTCGGCGCGGTTCGCCCCGGCCGTTGCGGCACGCAACGCGGCACTCGAACAGCTGATGGGCGATTACGCGCAGCTCGCGCAGAACCCGGCGCTCGTGCGGCAGTATCCGGGTGCCGGCATCGAGGCGGCTGCGCTCGCGTCGACCGGGCGCTTCGAACAGGCGTTTTCAGCGTGGGTCGGCCGCGTCGGCGGGCCCGGCGCTTGCACGCAGGTGCTGCTCGGCACACCGTTCCTGCTCGCGTGGGTCGTGTTCGGCGCGACATGGCTGACGGCCGGCCGCTTGCCGGTCGGTGAGCTGTGCGCGTTCGCGCTGCTGACCTGGGCGGTCGCCGCGCCGGTGCGTGCGCTCGGCCACGGTGCCGACGCATTGCGCGAAGCGCGTGCGGCCGCGGCACGTCTCGATGCGTTGCTCGCGCAGCCGGGCCTGCCCGAGCCGGCTGATGGCGCAGCACAGGTGCCGCACGAGGCGTCGATCGAGCTGTGCGGCGTGAGCGTCGACATCGACGGCACGCCGATCCTGCGCGATATCGACGCGACGATCGCGGCCGGCACGACCACCGCGATCGTCGGGCCGTCGGGCGCGGGCAAGAGCACGCTGCTGATGCTGTTTGCACGCTTCATGGATCCGGACCGCGGCACGGTGCGGCTCGGTGGCGCCGATCTGCGGCTGCTCACGTCGGATACGCGGCGCGCGCAGGTGGCGATGGTGTTCCAGCAGGCGGCCGCACTCGACGTGTCGATTGCTGCGAACATCGCGCTTTACCGGCCCGATGCCGATCGCGACGCGATTCGCGCAGCCGCTCGCGCGGCCTGTCTCGACGAGCGCATCGACGCGTTGCCGGGCGGCTACGACTGCGTGTGCGGGCGCGACGTGCGGCTGTCCGGCGGCGAACTGCAGCGCCTGGCGATTGCGCGTGCGTTGCTGTCGCCGGCGCCGCTGCTGCTGCTCGACGAACCGGCCTCGGCGCTCGATCCGCAAACCGGGCGTGCATTGCGCAATGCGCTGCGCGGCGATGCGCGCACGCGCGTGATCGTCAGTCACGATCTCGACGCGATTCGGCATGCGAACCAGATTCTCGTGATGGATCGCGGCCGCATCGTCGAGCGCGGCACGCATGCGGCGCTGCTGGCCGCGCGCGGGCTGTATGCGCGGCTATGGAGCGAACGCGCTGCCGCAGGCGGGGAGGCCGCATGATGATGAAATCGCTCAAACGTTTGCAGTGCCTGCCATCCGAAACCCGCCGCGCGCTGTGGCGCGGGGTCGGCTGGGCGGTGGCTGCTGCGTGGCTCGACGGCGCCTGCGGATTGCTGCTCGTGCCGTTGATCCGCGCATGGTTCGCCGGCGTGCATGCGGCCGCGCTGCACTGGGCGATCGCGCTCGGCGCGCTGACGCTGTGCCACGCGTTCGTGCTGTACGTCGCGCAGCGCGGCGGCTATCGCGCGGGCGGCGCGCTCGCGGCTGGTCTCGTCGAACGCCTCGTGCGGCACCTGCCGCGCATCGCGTCGTGGCAGGCCGTGCGCGACAGTCATCCGGCCGGGCTGCTGCGCGGGCCGGTCATGCAGGCGATGGGGATTCCGGCGCACCTGCTCGGGCCGCTGATCGGCGCGGTCGTGACACCGCTCGCGGTCGTCGCAGGGCTCGCGTGGATCGACTGGCGCATCGCACTGTGCCTCGCGGCCGCGGCCGTGCTGCTGTTCGCGCTGCTCGAACGCGGCGGCACACGTACGCTCGCGTTCGAGCAGGATCGCGCGGCCGGCGATCGCGACATGGCCGTGCAGCTTCAGACCTTCGCCGCGCATCAGGGGCTGTTGCGCTTCGCGGGCCAGGAAGGCGATGCGCGCGCGGCGCTGCAGCACGCGTTCGACGGACAGCATCGCCGCACGCGCGCGCTGATGCGGCGTTCGCTGCCGATCGAGCTCGGCTTCGCGGGCGCGGTGCAGGGCGTGTTCGTCACGATGCTGGTCGGCGGTGCATGGGCCGTCTCGGCCGGCCGGCTCGATGCCGCGACGGCCGTCGCGGTGCTCGTGCTGCTCGTGCGCTTCATCGAGCCGCTCGCGCAGCTCACGCAGCTCGACCAGGCGCTGCGCGGCGGCTGGCGCGCGCTCGACACCGTGCTCGCGGTGCTGCATGCGCCGCGTTTCGACAGCCCCGAGCGCGGCACGCCGGTACACGATGCGAGTGTCGACGCGGTGCGCGTCGGCTACCGCTCGGCCACCGGCGCGACGCTGCTGGATAACGTCGACCTGCATTGCCCGGCGGGCGGCTTCGTCGCGATCGTCGGCCCCACGGGCGCCGGCAAGAGCACGCTGCTGGGCCTGCTCGCACGGCTCGACGATCCGGGCGCCGGGCGCGTGCTGCTCGGCCGCTCCGATGTGCGGCACCTGAGCGAGGCGATGCTCGCCGCGACGCGCAACCTCGTGTTCCAGGACAACGGGCTGTTTCGCGGCAGCCTCGCGTGGAACGTGCGGATGGGCCGCCCGGATGCGACCGATGCCGAACTGCGCGACGCGCTGGACGCGGTCGGCCTGCTGCGCGACGCCGAGCGATTGCCGGACGGGCTCGAATCCGACGTGGGGCCGGGCGGCCAGTTGCTGTCGGGCGGGCAGCGCCAGCGTGCGTGCCTGGCGCGCGCGCTGCTCGCGCGTGCGCCGGTGCTGATGTTCGACGAGCCGACCGCGAGCCTCGACGAGCTGAGCGCGCGGCGCGTGCGCGACAGCCTCGTCGCGCTGCGCGGGCAGCGCACGCGCATCGTCGTCACGCACCAGCCGGCGCTCGCGGCGGCGGCCGACACGATCGTCGTGCTCGACGCGGGCCGGGTGCGGGCGACCGGTACGCACGCGCAGCTTGTCGAGACCGATGCGTGGTACGCGACGTTCGCCCGCGCCGGGCGGCCGCTCGACGCGCCATCGTCGGCCGATCCGGACGTGGAAACCCGGCCGGCGGAATCCGAACACGAACACTGACGTGAACAATGCGATCCGGCATGCCCGGAATCGATAGGAAAAGCCCCTCGATCGAAAAATCGCCCGCCGGTTCTATTTGATAATGAGAATGATTATCAAATACGGGGGCGTGAATGCGGTACGAGGTGCTGGAACCTGGGAGATCGATGATGAGGGGCGCGCGCATCGCCCGTTTCGGGCGAGGGCGCTGGCGTCCGTCGCTGTATCTCGGCCTGCTGATCGCCGCGCATCCGGCGGCGGCGTTTGCCGAGGCGGTGCCGGTGCCGGCGCCGGCGGCCGGCGCGGAAGTCCGGAAGGAGGCGGCGACCGCCGCGAAGCCCGCCGCGGGCGAGCTGAAGCCGATTTCGGTGACTGCGTCGCGCGGCATGGCCGACGACCCGTCGGTGGCGACGGTCGGCAAGATGCCGCTCGCGTTGCGGGAGATTCCGCAGTCGGTCAGCGTGACGACGCGCGAGCGGATCGACCAACAGAACCTGTTCTCGCTCGACGAAGTGATGCAGCAGTCGGCGGGCGTGACCGTGCAGCCCTACGTGTTGCTCACCACCGCGTATTTCGTGCGCGGCTTCAAGGTCGACGCGTTCGAATTCGACGGCGTGCCGGTGGTGATCGGCGACATGGCGAGCGCGCCGCAAGACATCTCCGTGTACGAGCGCGTGGAGATCCTGCGCGGCGCGAACGGCCTGCTGCACGGCTCGGGCAATCCGGCCGCGACGGTCAACCTCGTGCGCAAGCGGCCGCAGTACCAGTTCTCCGCGAACGCGAGCGTGAGCGTCGGCAGCTGGGACCGCTATCGCGCGGAAGCCGACATCGGCGGCCCGCTCAACGCAGCCGGCACCGTGCGCAGCCGGCTCGTCGCCGCGTACGAGGATCGCCATTTCTTCTACGACCACGCGAAGCAGGACACGCGCTCGATCTACGGGATCACGGAGGTCGACGTGACGCGCGACACGCTGCTCACGTTCGGCGCACAGTACCAGACGACGCGATCGGTGCCCGACATGTCCGGCGTGCCGATGGCGCGCGACGGGTCGAGCCTCGGCCTGTCGCGCTCGACGTTCCTCGACACCGCGTGGGGCCACTTCGACTGGGACACGACGCGCGCGTTCGCTTCGGTCGAGCAGAAGCTCGGCGCCGGCTGGAAGGCGAAGGTGAGCGGCGAATACCAGAGCGTGCGCTCGGACCTGAAGTACGCGGGCTCGTTCGGCGCGATCGACCCGGCGACCGGCGCGGGCGGCGCGCTGACGGGCGGCGCGTACCAGTTCAGCAGCTACAGCCGCAGTATCGATGCGAACGTGCAGGGCCCGGTGCATGCGTTCGGGCTCACGCACGACCTGCTGTTCGGCGTGACCTACGCGAACAGCAGCAGCGGGCAGATGTCGGCGCAGCTGCAGGGCAAGGTGTCCGGCACGCCGGTGAACGTATACCGCTGGAATCCGAGCAGCGTGCCCGAGCCGGGCGTCGGCCCGTTCCAGCAGTCGCAGCAGAACGACATTTCGCAGAAGGGCGTGTACGGGCTCGGCCGCATCAAGCTCGCGGAACCCGTCACGCTCGTGCTCGGCGGCCGGCTGAGCTGGTGGAACCAGGACAGCCTCGGCGCGCACTACAACACCGGCCACCAGTTCACGCCGTACGGCGGGCTGATCTGGGATTTTGCACGCGACTGGTCGTGGTACGCGAGCTATGCGGAAGTGTTCCAGCCGCAAACCAAGTCGATGTGGGGCGGTGGCATCCTGACGCCGGTGAAGGGGCGAACCTACGAGACGGGTGTGAAGGGTGAACTGGCGGGCGGCAAGCTGAACGTGTCGCTCGCGGCGTTCCGCATCGATCTCGACAACAACCCGCAGGTCGATCTCGCCCATCCGTGCGCGGGGCCGAACTGCTACTACGTGAACGGCGGCAGCGTGCGCAGCCAGGGCTTCGAATTCGAGGCGAACGGCCGCATCACGCCGTGGTGGAGCGTGTGGGCGAGCTACACGTACGACACGATGCGCTATGCGGACAACCTCGCGAACGCGGGCTCGTTCGCGCCGCTGCTGAACCCGCGCCACCTGTTCCGGCTGTGGACCAACTACGACCTGCCGTGGCAGGAGCGGCGCTGGAGCGTCGGCGGCGGCGTGCAGGTGCAGAGCAATTACTCGGCGCAGGCGAACGGCGTCACGATGAGCCAGGGCGGCTACGCGCTCGCGAGCGTGCGGCTCGGCTACCGCTACGACAAGCACTGGAGCGCGGCGCTCAACGTCAACAACCTGTTCGACCGCAAGTATTACCTGAGCCTGAGCCAGCCCGGCTGGAACAACCGTTACGGGGAACCGCGCAACGTGATGCTGACCGTGCGCGGGCAGTTCTGATGGCGAGCGGCTGGGGGACGCGGGCGGCGCTTGCGATCGGCGGCGTGCTGCCGGGTGCGGTTGCGCTGGCGGTCACGCTGGCCCGTCATTACCCGGCCGACGGCCTGAACCGGCTCTACGCGGCCGTGCTGCTGTCGCTTGCCGCGGGCGTCGCCGCGCTGCTGTGGGTGCTCGTCGCGCCCGGGCGGCGGCAGGCCGCGTGGCGTGCGGGTGCGTGGCTCGCGGTGCTCGTGCCGTGCGCGATGTTCTGGGGAGGGCGCTGACATGGACGCTTCGTCGCGTTCGCGCTGGCGCGCGCTGCATCGCGGCGGCGGTGCGCTGTTCGGCGTGGTGCTGTTCGTCGTGCTGTTCAGCGGCACCTGGAGTCTCGCGGCCGATTCGATGCAGGGCTGGTGGCGGCCGCCGCCGGTCGCCGTCGCGCGGCCATCGCTGCCGCTCGATGAACTCGTCGCGCGCGCGGCGACGCTCGGCGTGCCGTTGCGCGATGCGCGCATCGTGCTGCCGCAACCGGACGATCCGGCGATCCGTTTCTGCGATGCGCGCCAGGCGTGCACGCTGGCGCTCGACCCGGCGACGGGCGGGCGGCTGGCCGACGGCGGACGCGCGGCGTTGCTCGTCACGCTGCACAAGACGCTGTTCGCGGGCTTTCCCGGGCGGATCTTCGTGAGCCTGTGGGGGATCGTGCTGCTCGTGCTCATCGTTGCGGGGCTTGTCGTGCATCACCGGCGCTGGCCCGACGCGGCGCGTATCCGGCGCGGAAAAGGGTTGCGTGCCGCGCTGTTCGACCTGCATGCATGGATCGGCCTGTGGGGCTCGCCGTGGCTCGTGCTGTTCGCGTTCACCGGCGCGTTGTCGGGGCTCGGCGCGCTCGGCACGGTGTCGCTCGCGGGCGTCGCGTATCCGGGGCAGCCGCAGCGCGCGTTCGCCGAACTGCTCGGCGGGCCGCCGCCAGCGGCTGCCGGCGGCGCGTGGCAACGCGCGCCCGATCTCGATGCGCTGCTGCGGCGTGACGCCGCACGCATGCCGAAATTCCGGCCCGAAGCCGTCGTGCTGCATCGCTGGGGCGATGCGAACGCGCGCGTCGAGATTGCCGGCACGACTGCCGGCCTGCCGAGTACGGCGGTGTTCGAGCGCCACCTGTATCGCGCGGCGGACGGGCAATGGCTCGCGGATGCCACGTCGCGTGGCCGAGGCTTCTGGCTGCGCGCGTTCATCGCGGTGCAGCCGCTGCATTTCGCGCAGTACGGCTGGGTGGGTGCGATGGGCGGCGTGCTGCGTGTCGTGCATTTCCTGATGGGACTCGCCGCGTGCGCGCTGTGCGCGACGGGGCTGCATCTGTGGATCGAGCGGCGGCGGGCCCAGCACGATCGCTCCGCGAACGTGCTGGCCGCAGTCGCTGTCGGCGGATGTGGCGGGCTCGTGCTCGCGGGCGGCGTGCTGCTGCTCGCAGGGCGTGCGTTACCCGATGGCGTGCACGTCGACCATGTGCTCGCGATGTCGTTCTGGGCCGTGTGGGGCGGCGCGGTCGCGCTCGCGGCCGGTGTTGCCGATCGCGCGGCATGGCTGCGCGGGCTGATGCGTGCGGCCGGCACCGCGTACGGGCTGGCCGGCCTGACGCACTGCGCGATCGCGCTGCTCGGCGCGGGCGAACCCGTGTACTGGCCGATCGACGCGGCCCTCGTCGCATTCGGCGCGTTGCTGCTGCGTGCCGCGCGCCGTCCGCGCCGCGATGCGATGCGGCCCGCGCGCGTGCCGGCCGGTGCCGAACCTTTTTAATTTCATGCAACTGGAGACTTCGATGCGCGACCTGCTCGAACATCGCCGCCTGGTCATCACGATCACGCTGCTTTACCTGTCACAGGGAATCCCGATCGGCATTGCGATGGACGCGATGCCGACACTGCTGCGCCATGACGGCGCGCCGCTTCACGCGCTGGCGTTCCTGCCGCTCGTCGGTTTGCCGTGGGTCGTGAAATTCCTGTGGGCGCCCGTCGTCGACAACCGCTGGTCGCCGCGCATCGGCCGGCGGCGCAGCTGGATGCTGCCGATGCAGACCCTCGTCGTGCTGTGCCTCGGCAGCCTCGCGCAGATCGGCATGACGGTCGCGACGGCCGGGTGGGCGGTCGGCCTGCTCGCTGTCGCGTCGCTGGCGAGCGCGACGCAGGACATCGCGAACGACGGGATGGCCGCCGAGCACTTCAGCGGCGACACGCTCGCGAAGATCAACGCGATCCAGATCGCGGGCGTGATGATCGGCTTCTTCGGCGGCGGCGCCGGCACGTTGACGCTGATCGGGCTGTTCGGTCAGCACACCGCGTTTCTCGCGCTGGCTGCCGTGCCGCTCGCGAGCCTCGCGTGCGTGCTGTGGGTGCTGCCGCGCGACGCGGATCGCGCGCGTGTGCAAGCCGAGCACCACGCGAGCCTCGTGCGCTTCGCGAAGCGGCCGCGCTCGTGGTCGCTGCTGTCGCTCGCGCTGCTGTCGGCGATGACGGCCGTATCGGGCTTCGGCCTGTCGAAACTGTTTCTCAACGACGCGGGCTGGACGCTCGACGCGATCGGGAAGCTCGGGATGGCCGGCGGCATCGTGACGGTCGTGCTCGGTTGCGGCGGCGGCGCGTGGCTCGTCAGGCGGCTCGGGTTGTGGCGTGCGTTTACGGCCGGCGTGAGCTGCGCGGGTGCGGCAGCGCTGCTGTGGTTCGCGCAGGCGAACGGGTGGCTACCCGTGTCGCCGTCGTGGGCATGGCTGTGCACGGGACTCGGTTCGCTGGCGACCGGGATCACGTCGGTGTCGATCATGACGGCCGGCATGCGCTTCGCGGGCGGCAGCGACCAGGCCGGCACCGACGTGACGGCCGTGCAGAGCACGCGCGATCTCGGCGAGCTGATCGCGTCGTCGACGATCCTGTCGCTCACCGCGAAGGTCGGTTATACGGGCGGGTTTCTGGCCGGTGTGGCGTTGGCGGTGTTGGCCGCGTTGATCGCGATGCGGTTGCGGCGGCAGGAGGCGGCGTATGCGGTGAAGGGGGAGGATGTGCTGGCGTCGTGATCGACGGAGCGTGCGTACGATTCCGGCTGCTCTGTCCTGTCCGGGCGGCAGTCGGGCGCGCGCGAATTCGCAGCACGGTGGTGCCGGGTTGCAGCCTGAACGACGGAATCGGAAACGGAGGTGCGCGATTGCGCGGGATGATCGTCGATCGTTGCCGGAATGCGTTTGTCGCATGTCGCGCAACGATGAGAGAAGAAATCCTGGTGCCGACGGCGAGACTCGAACTCGCACAGCTTTCGCCACTACCCCCTCAAGATAGCGTGTCTACCAATTTCACCACGTCGGCACTGCAAGGGGCGCAATTCTAGCGCGACGTTACGCGTTTGTGAAGGGGGTGTGACACGATCGACGTCTGCGTGCAGACGATCCCGGTAGAATTCGGGCGATCGACCCGACGATCGTCGCAACCGCAACCCGCTTTCTCCGCGTGACAAACACCCTCGAACAACTGCAGGCCGGGCAACTCGCCGGCGCACGGCAACTCAAGCTCGCATGCGGGTTGACGGAATTCCCGCGCGAGATCTTCGATCTTGCCGACACGCTCGAAGTGCTCGACCTGACCGGCAATGCGCTGTCCGCGCTGCCGGACGATCTGCCGCGGCTGCACCGCCTGCGCATCCTGTTCGCATCCGGCAACCGCTTCACCGCCTTCCCCGACGTGCTCGGCGCGTGCGACCAGCTCGACATGATCGGCTTCAAGGCGAACCGGATTCGAACGGTACCGAGCGGATCGCTGCCGCGCGCGCTGCGCTGGTTGATCCTTACCGACAACACAATCGACGCATTGCCCACCGACATCGGCGGCTGTTCGCGGCTGCAGAAGCTGATGCTCGCCGGTAACCGGTTGCGCGCGTTGCCGGCTGAATTGGCCGCATGCCGTGCGCTCGAACTGGTGCGGCTGTCCGCGAACCGGCTGGACGAACTGCCCGACTGGCTGTTGCGCCTGCCGCGCCTCGCGTGGCTCGCCGCCGCGGGCAACCCGTTCGGCGCCGCGCCGGAAGCGGCGGCGTCGGCCGAGCCCGAGGTCGCGGACATCGACTGGGCGTCGCTGGCATGCGAGCAGAAACTGGGCGAGGGCGCGTCGGGCGTGATTGTCCGCGCGCAGTGGCGCGCGGATGGTCATCCGCCACGGGCGGTCGCGGTCAAGCTGTTCAAGGGCGCGGTGACGAGCGATGGCCTGCCCGATTGCGAAATGGCCGCGTGCCTGCACGCCGGCCGCCACCCGAAGATGATCCCGGTGATCGGCAAGGTGAGCGGGCATCCCGACGGCACGCACGGCCTCGTGATGGAACTGGTCGATCCCGCGCTCACGAACCTCGCCGGACCGCCGAGCTTCGCGACCTGCACGCGCGACGTGTATGCGGCCGACGCGAGATTCGCGCCGGCGGCAGCGGTGCGGATCGCGCATGGCATCGCGTCGGTGGCGGGCCATCTGCACACGCGCGGCATCATGCATGGCGACCTGTACGCGCACAACATCCTGCACGATGGCGAAGGCGGCGCGCTGCTCGGGGATTTCGGTGCAGCGTCGCTCTACGATGCGAACGATCGCATGCGCGCTGCCGGATTCGAACGGCTCGAGGTGCGGGCGTTCGGCCATCTGCTCGGCGAATTGCTCGAGCGATGCGAGCCGCACGCGTGGGCCGGCAGGAACGCGCTCGATGCGCTCGCGGCGGCGTGCCTGAACGAAGACGTCGATGCGCGGCCGTCGTTCGGGGAGATCGCGGCCGAGCTGGCCGCGCGCGCACGCTGACCGGATCGCGCCCGCTTACGCCTGCCGCGCAGTCAGCAGCCTGATCCCGAGCCCGACGAACAGCAGCCCGCTGGCGCGCTTGAGCACACGCACCGCGCGGCTCATGCCGAAGCCGCGATGGAACCGGCGCACGCCGGCCGAATAGACGCTGTGAACGACCACGACGGTGCACGCGATCGTCGCGTACATCACGACGAACTGCAGCGCGAGCGGGCGGTCGTGCACGATGAACTGCGGCATGAATGCCGACAGGAAGATCATCGTCTTCGGATTGCTGCCCGATACGAACAGCGCTTCGCGGAACAGTTTCCTTCGATCGGGCACGGCGATCTCCGCCGCGCCGGTCGAAGCGGCGGCCTGGCGGTCGCCGCGCAGTTGCCGGACACCGAGGAGCATCAGGTACGCGGCGCCGACCACCTTCATCGCGACGAACAGCGGCGGCATCGCGGCCAGCACCGCGCCGACACCGAGCGCGACGAGCAGCACGACCACGCCTTGTGCCGCGAGGTTGCCCGCGATCGTCGCAGCCGTGCCGTGCGTGCCGTAGCGCACCGTGTTGCGGATGACGAGCAGCACGTTGGGCCCCGGCGACAGCGTCGTGGCGAGATAGGCTGCGGCAAACAGCATCCAGGTCTGGATGGACATGCGGCGCTCCGAGAGGCGGTTCCGGCGGGCGGGATGAAGCGATGATGCCATGCCAATAATGGGCACAGGCCTGCGCCGGAACCGTGCTGCCGCGGCGCGTCAGCGCGCGTCGCGCATGCAGTACGCGGGGATCGACGGCGGCGTGTCGATCGCGGCGGGCCGCGTCATCCACGCGATCCACCCGGCCCATATCCCGCAGACGATCAGCACCGCGAGGTTCAGCGGCGTCCGGTAGCGGACGATCAGGTCGGCCAGCGGCAGGCGGTGTTTCATGTGCGTCTCCTTCGATCGGGGGCGGGGGGCGTTACTGGCCGGCGTAGGTCGGCGCCTTGGCGTCGCAGGTCACGGACACCGTCGAGCCGTCCGCGAAATGCAGCCGGAACGGCACCTTCGCGCCGGGCGCGACCGCCTGGCGCGGTTGCTCCAGCATCACGTGATAGCGCTTCGGCTTGAAGATCACCGTGCCGTGCGCGGGCACGTCGACGGCGTCGACGTGAACCATCTTCGCGGTGCCGCCGTTCGTTTGCGTTTCATGCAGCATCGCCATTCCGTACACAGGCGTGTCGAGGCCGGTCAGCGTGACGGGGGCGTCGCCGTCGTTCTTCAGCGTGAAGTAACCGGACGACGGTACGGTCGCCGGCATCGCGCGGATCCAGCAGTTCTCAGCCTGCACGGCCGGCGCGGCGAACGCGGCGGGGGCTTGCAGCGCCAGCAGTGCGAACAGCAGGCTGGTCGGAATCGAGCGTTTCATGGTTGGTTCTCCTTATGGGTGGATGCAGCGGATGCAAAGGGGAGCGGCGGCGACGCGACCGGCGCGGAACGCCGATGCGCATCGCGAACGTCATTTCAGCGTGAACGCGTAGTGGCCTTGCGTGCGATGGCCGTCGCTGGCCACCGCGATCCACGCGACCGTGTACGTGCCGGCCGCCAGGCTGGCCAGCGCGACATGCATGCGCTTGCGGTTGCCGGCGTCGACGGACGATTTCCCGTCGGCGACCGACTGCCCGTGGCTGTCGGTGACGGCGATCGAGCTGAACGCGGGCTCGAGCGCTTCGCTGAAACCGATCGTGACCGCATGCGGTGCGGTCGAAAGCGTGGCGTCGGCGGCCGGTTCCAGCATCTTCGGAAACGCGTGGGCCTGGGCGGCCTGGATGACGACGAAGCCGAGTGCGGCGAGTGCGCCGCGAACGAAAGGGGCGGTTTTCATGGTTGGGTGTGCGAGTGGCGAATCGGATGGCGCAACACGGATTCGACGGACGGATGCACGCGCACCATCGCAGCAGCACCGATGGCGGCCGACGCCGGCGCGAACGTGCGCGGCCGGACATTCGCCCGCGAGCGAAGATCGGCGCGACAGTCCGGACCGGAAGCGGCCAACCGCACGCACGGCACGACGCCGCGCGCAACACGGTGACACATGATCGTCCTTCGAAACGTGACACGTCGCGCACGCCTGTGGCGTGCGCGGGCCGCGCGATGCGCGACGGCATCACGGGCGTTGACGACGAATCAGGACGGGAACGGAGGGGCGCGCGGTTGCGCGGCCGTGAGCGGCAGCGCGCGGCGCAGGCTTTCGAAGCGGGTCGCTTCGCGGTGCTGAATGACGTGCACGTTGGCCGCGAACGTCAGTTCGGGCGCGGGCAGTGCGGGGGTGTGAGCCAGCAGGCTGCAATAGCCGCATGCCTGGAGGTGGGCCTGCAGGCTCTTCTGCGACGAATCGGCGGAGCGCTCGCCGGTGGCCGGCGCGGCCGTGCAGTAGCCGGCCAGCAACGTATCGACACGCTGCTGCGTCGTCAGTGCCTGCGAGATCGTCGGCGCGAGCGCCGTCATCAGGATGGCGAGCATCCCGATCAGACTGCCGATCTTCCGGAAGCGACGACTCAACATGCGATGCGCGGCGGCGTATGGGCGACGATGGAGCGGATTATGCCACGCACGCCGATTCGCATGTCGGCACGGACGTGCGGCGTGGCGGCGCGCTACGCGTGCTTCGCGAGATATTTCGTGATCAGCGTCATCTGCGCGGCCCAGCCCTGGTCGTTCATCTCGCGCGCCTGCGCGCGGCGGGCTTCGATCAACTGATCGAAGCCCGTTTCGGTGACCGTGAGCAGCGTGCCGCCGGCCTGTGCGGCGAGCGCGAACGTGACGAGCGTCATCGGCTCGGAGGTGTAGTCAAAATTCGGGTCGATCGCGAACGGATGCCAGCGAAACGAGAACAGTTGCTTCGGCTCGAGTCGATCGACGACGATTTCGAACACAGTGCCCGCATAGGGCTCCTGCGCCTTGGCGACGTCGTCGTCGACGCGTGTCGGCGTGATGCGGCCGAACAGCGGCTGGCCGGCCGCGAACGGCCCGTCGAACGTGACGCCGAACCACTGGCCGAATTCGCCGGAATTGCTGACGGCTTCCCACACGCGGTCGGGCGATGCGCTGAGCTGGGCCTGTTTTTCGATGCGATCGGTTTGCTGGGTCATGACGTTCTCCACACAGGATCAACCTTTGCTGGACGGCACGCGCAACCGCGCGCCGCGTCTAGTCGAGCATGACCGCGTCGGGCACGTCGAGCACGAGGTCCGACGTCGCGACGGCCACGCACGGCAGCGTATAGCCGTCGGCTTTTTCCTCGCGGCTCAGCCCCGGCCATTCGATCGTGTAGCGTACGCTGCCGCTGACGATCCGGCAAAGGCAGCTTCGGCACGTGCCGTTGCGGCACGAACGCGGCAGCGACACGTGCGCGAACGCGGCGGCTTCGAGCAGCGTCAGCGAAGCGGGCGCATCGAAGGTCGCGCCGAGCGGCTCGATGCGCACGAGGGGAAGGTGTTCCGGATCGGTCATGGCGGAGGCGGGCGGCAGTTCGGCGGCAACGCGCCAAGCATACCCGAACGGGCTGGCGGCCGGCGCCGGCCGGCCGCTGGCGTCATTGCCGGCGCAGGTGCCGGTACACGGTATTGCGGGCGAGGCCGAGCTCGCGCGCGGCCGCCGACACGTTGCCGCCATGCCGCACGAGCGCGGCATCGATCACCGCGGCCTGATGGCTTTGCAGCGTCGATCCTGCGCGCGTGCCGGCCGATGCGGCCGGCGTTGCGGTGGCGGGTGCGGGTGCAGCCGGTGCGTCGTCGCAGTCGAGCCAGAAATCGTCGGGCAAATGGGCGAGCGTGATTTCTGCTTCATCTTCGGCGAGCATGCCGGCCGTGCGCAGCACGTTGGTCATCTGGCGCAGGTTGCCGGGCCAGCGGTGGCGCGTGAACGCATCGAGCACGTCGGCCGCGATGCAGCGCGGCATCGGTTCGCTGCGTGCGAGCCGCACGAGAATCCGCTCGACGAGCGCGGGCAGGTCGGTGCGTGCGGCGAGCGCCGGCAGCGTGACCGCGAGCCCGTTGATCCGGTAGAACAGGTCTTCGCGGAACGTGCCTGCCGCGATCATCGCGCGCAGGTCGCGATGGGTCGCGCAGACCACGCGCACGTCGACCGGCACCGCGCGCGCGCCGCCGAGCGGCATCACCGCGCGTTCCTGCAGCACGCGCATCAGCCGGACCTGCTGCGCGAGCGGCATGTCGCCGATTTCGTCGAGAAACAGCGTGCCGCCATCGGCCTGCACGATCTTGCCGGGGCTGCCGCGCTTGCGTGCGCCCGTGAACGCGCCGTCCTCATAGCCGAACAGCTCGGCCTCGATCAGCGAATCGGGCAGCGCCGCGCAGTTGACTGCGACGAACGGGCCGTCCGCACGCGGCGATGCCTGGTGCAGTGCGCGGGCGAGCCATTCCTTGCCGGTACCGGTCTGGCCGAGGATCAGCAGCGGCAGGTCGCGCCCGCGGATTTTCGCGACGCGTTCGAGTACGGCGGCCATGCGCGCGTCGCCGGTGTCGAGCGTCGCGAACGTGATCGCATCGGGATCCGGCGTGCGCACGCGTGCGGCGGGCGCGGGCGGCGTGACGGCGACGGTGGTCTTGTGTGCTTCCGCGAATTCGCAGCGCGCCAGCACGCGCACGCCGGTCGACAGCGTGAGGCGGAACATTGCACCGGGCGCACGTGCCGCCTGCTGCGCGAGCTGGCCGAAGCGCATGCCGAACAGCGCGTCGCTGGCTTGATGCTGCAGTGCGTCGAACGATGCGCCGAGCTGGAATTGTGCGCTGCGGTTCGCGGCGATCAGCCCGCCGTCGGGGCTGAATGCGACGAGCCCGGCGAACAGCGAATCGACGCAATCCTCGTGTGCATGAAAGCGTAGCCGCAAGGCTTCCGCGCACTGGTTCGCGAACAGGTGGTTCTCGATCAGTTGCGCGGACATCCGCACGAGCGCGAGCGTATGCGGGCTCGAGCCGCGCGGATCGCCGCTGACGTCGAGCGTGCCGAGCGTGCGGCCGAACGGATCGAAGATCGGCGCGCACGAGCAGGTGAGGATATGGTTGGCGTGCAGGAAGTGTTCGTCGCCGTGCACGGCGACGGCCTGGCCCGATGCGAGCGCGGTGCCGATCGCGTTGGTGCCGCGTGCGCCTTCCGCCCACGAGACGCCGGTACACAGCGCGACGCGGTTGGCTTTCTCGATGAAGTCCGCGTCGCCGATGCTGTGCAGGATCACGCCGTCGGCGTCGGTCAGCAGCACGAGGCTTTGCGTGTCGGCGATTTGCGCGTGCAGGTTCTCCATCACCGGGCGGGCATGCGAGAACAGCGCGTGATTCGTGTCGAGCAGTTCGCGCAGCGCGATGCGCGACAGCGGCGAGAAATCCGGGCGTTCGTGCGCGCGCAGGCCGACCGCGGTCGAACGCGCATGTGCCTGCGCGAGCAGATCGGTGCGACCCGCGGTGGCGGGCAGCACGAAGGGTTGCGGCATGACTTGTCTCCTGTCGGCCCCTGTTAGCGCTTTAGCGCTTACAGGGGCCCCATGCTTCGCGGTCGACAGCAGTTAGCGCTTTAGCGCTTACTGCATGTCCCATGCTTCGCGGTCGGTCCCGGTTAGCGCTTCAGCGCTTACTCTGGCACCACGCTCCTCGAAATTAGCCGATCCGGCACGCGCGCGCTTGCCGAAATCCTCTACAGATTCCCGCCTCCGCGTGCGGCGCACCATCGATGTGCGAACGCCGGCCATCCGGATACGCATCATCATACAAGCGCCGCGTCCGCTACGCGACCGCGGGCAAAATCCACTTGCTTTTAAATGGCCGCCTGCAATGATGGAAATGGAGCACGCACGCGCCGTGTTCCGCATTGCAACATGCATGCGACGCGACATGCATCCGTTCGGGAGACGCATCATGGTTCGGACGGAACTGAGAGTCGTGCTGGCGGCCATCGCCACATTCATCATGCTGGGCGGCATTGCCGTGGCGATTCACGGGCTGCTGTTCGATCTGACCGATGCGGTGCGATACGGGGCGGCCGCGATTGCGGTGGGCGCCACGACAGCCGCGGTCGCGCTCAACGTCTGGCCGAACGATCCTCACTGACGCCGGTTTCCGAATCGGTGCCGGATGCCGCGCTGATCAGACGAAATGCGCGTCGGAACGACGCACGCCGGAAAGTTTGTCTCCTGCGCGAAACCGTCTAAAGTGGAAATCAACCGGCATGCATCGTCCGCGCCTACCCCCGCGGGCCGTGCCTCTGCCGACGAGCCCGCGTACATTTCGTCCGGCCGGTAGCGGACGACGGACGCGGTCATTCGTTTTCTACCGGTCGAGGCGGCTCCCATGCAGATCCATTTCACGAATGAGAAGCCCGAGTATTCGGGGCGCGACCTGATGCTTGGGTTCACGGCGTTGGTCAATGGCGAGCGCGTCCAATGTCAGATCACCGCCGAGGCGCTGGAAGATCACTTCGGCGCGGCGTCGCCGCGCTTCGAGGACATGGTCGGCGCGTTCGACCAGCACCGCGACCGTATCGAGGCGGCTGCACGGCGCCTGCTGTCGGAGACGCGCGCGCAATGCGTGACGCTGCGCAGCGGCTACGTACGCTTCTACGAGGCCAACTGGCGCTGATGACACGACGCTCGTCCTGCTGCGCGCGGCGCTGAACGCTGCGCACGCGAAGACGTTGCCTTCATGCGATGCCGTTCGGCGGGTCCGGGCGGCATTTTCGTATGCGGGACGCACCGGATTGCCCGAGCGCCGGTATGCCCGCGCGTGTCGATTCGTCAGGATCGCAGAAGAATCATGCGAGAACAGAAACGCCACCCGAAGGTGGCGTTTTTTCATCGTGCATCGCGCCGAAGCGCTGCCGTCACTCGCTGCCGAGATAGAAGAAGCGGAACAGGAACACGGCTGCGATGATCCACACGATCGGCTTGACCGTGCGGGCCTGGCCCGTCAGCAGCTTGAGGCCGCCGTACGCGATGAAGCCGAACGCGACGCCGTTCGCGATCGAGTACGTGAACGGCATCAGCAGCGCGGTCAGCGCGGCCGGCACGGCTTCCGTTGCGTCGTCCCACGGTACGTCGACCATCTCGCGCAGCATCAGGCACGACACGTACAGCAGTGCCGGCGCCGTGGCGTACGCCGGCACGACGCCGGCGAGCGGCGCGATGAACAGGCACGCGAGGAACAGCACCGCGACGGTGATGGCCGTCACGCCCGTGCGGCCGCCGGCCTGCACGCCCGACGCGCTTTCGATATACGCGGTGGTCGACGACGTGCCGAGCACCGAGCCCGCGACGATTGCCGTGCTGTCGGCGAGCAGCGCCTTGTTCAGGCGGTTCATCTTGCCTTCGACGAGCAGGCCCGCGCGGTTCGCGACGCCCATCAGCGTGCCCGTCGCGTCGAACAGCTCGACGAGGAAGAACACGAGGATCACGTTGATGATGCCGGTCGACAGCGCGGCGCCGATGTCGAGCTTGAACAGCGTCGCGTCGATCGACGGCGGCGCGGAGAACACGCCGTGGAACTGGTTGTCGCCGAAGAAGAACGACAGGATCGTGACGCCGATGATGCCGATCAGGATCGCGCCGCGCACGCGCAGGTGGTCGAGCGTGACGATCGTGAAGAAGCCGATGATCGCGAGGATCGTGTCGTGCTTGTGCAGGTCGCCCAGCGTGACGAGCGTGGCCGGGCTGCCGACGATCACGCCCGACGTCTTCAGCGAGATGATGCCGAGGAACAGGCCGATACCTGCGGTGATCGAGATCCGCAGCGATTTCGGAATGCCGTTGACGATCGCCTCGCGCACGCGGAACAGCGTGACGAGCAGGAACAGGCAGCCGGAGATGAACACCGCGCCGAGCGCGGCCTGCCATGTGAAGCCCATCCCCTTGACGACCGTGTATGCGAAGTACGCGTTCAGGCCCATGCCGGGCGCGCATGCGATCGGGTAGTTCGCGTACAGCCCCATGATGATCGACGCCAGCGCGGCGACGAGGCAGGTCGCGACGAACACGGATTCCTTGGGCATGCCGGCATCGCCGAGGATCGCGGGGTTGACGAAGATGATGTAAGCCATCGTCAGAAACGTGGTGACGCCCGCGAGTATTTCGGTGCGGAAGTCGGTGCCGGCTTCAGCGAAGCCGAAATACCGCTTGATGGATTCCATGAAGGCGTTTCTCCGGTCGGGTTGTCGTGTTGCTTGTTGTGCCGAATTGTTGTAAAGGCAGTGCGCGGCGGGCTTACTGTAACCAGCCACTATTGCCCGGCTATCGGCGGATTGTAATAGCGCGGATAGCTCGGACGATATAGTTGGAGGGCACGATCGCACGCTCGATCGGCTGCCTGCGCGCGAACGGTCTGGCAGCCCGGCCGCGGCGAAGGCGCGCATTTTACCGGTTCGGGCGAAGCGAACCGGAAGAAATGGCGGAAACGGGAGCGGGACACGCGAACGACGCCGGCCGATGCGTGCGCAACGGCGTGCGGGATGACATCCGACTGAAACGGAGCGCCCGCATGCTGCACGAATGCGGGGCAGGCAGCGCGTGCACGCACACGCCCGTGCGCGGCCGGTACGGATGCCCGGCCGCGGCGTGCAGCGGCGATTCGTCAGTCCAGGCGGTTGCAGATATCGGGCTATCGTGCGCCGAAGCCGTCCCGTCCGCAACTGTCATTTCGCGAGACGGGGGCGACTGTGGTTTCTGTGTAAAAGATTGCAAGACCCCATCGCATAAACCGGCAAGTCTTTCTAGGATAGATACACCGCGCATGCACACGCCGGTCGGTAATTGCCGACGCGGGGGAGTCGCAGTCCGTGCAGGCCGGGCGGTGAAGTGCGGTCAAGGCCGTGCGCGTTCGGGCAGGCACGGCCGCTTGCGATTGCCCGATGCGGGTTCGTCCGTAAATCACGGAGGTCAGCATGTTGAACTGGATCAGCCGTTGGGCGATGCGACACGCCCCCACGCCGGAAAAAACCGCTGCGTCGATGCTCGTGACGGCGCGCATGGAACTGTTCGCTGCCGAACAGCGCGTCATCGACGCGAAATTACAAGCGGATTACTGGCGTACACGTGTGTCATTCCTCGAGGAGGTGCAGAAGCAGGGCATCGATCCGTGGGTGACCTCGCAGGCAGCGCAACGCCCCGACCTTGATTCCACTCCCCGGAGCACGGGCCCGCGTCTCGCCGCCAGCACCTGATGCACCAGTTGCATCCCGTCGCTGCGCACGGCGCGCGATCGCTCGCGGCACGCACCGGCGTGCCGCGTCATTCGATGCGCACCTGCGGCGCGTTACGCCGCAGGTGCGTCCATTTCCGGTCGCGGCCGTTCCGCGTCTCGCGTGCCTGACGGCACGTCGCTCATCCGCTCCTTCTTCCTATCCCTATCCCGACGAGCAAACGTTGCACTCGCGCGAGCGCGCGCCTGAAGCGCTCGCCGCGACGCACGTACGCGGTCGTGAGCGTCGCTTCGACCGACCGGTCGGCATCGGTGCCGAGCCAGATGCGCTCGCCGCGTGCGATGCGCAGCACGTCGCCGGGCTGTACCCAGTCATCGTCGACGCTCGGCGGGCGCGTGACCCACAGCGCCGCGCCATGTGCGCGGAGTTCCGCGTCCTGCGGCGCGCGCCAGGTCATCGTCGAGCGCGGCGCGACCGCGAAACGGATCACGACAGTCGGTAACGCGATCGTGCCGGCGCGGCGCCGATCGGGGCGGTCAAACAGCGGGCTTGCCTGGTCCATCGTCTTCTCCATTCAGTGAGCCGGACGGATGACGCGCACCAGAACAAAAAGGCCTCGTCCGTTTCCGGCGAGGCCTTGTGTGACTTGCGGTACTGCTCGATTGCTAACGCACACGCGCCTCCCGTGAACCCTTCTTTCGAATGTTCATCGAGTGATGAATCGCGGCGGCGATGGGCGTGTACGTAGGCATGCGAACGAGTTTGTCTTCGTGGAACGGCGTTGTCAACGACAATTTTCGGGATAGGCGAGGGCGATGCATCGGCGTGCGCGCCCGGCATTTCGTGACGCCGCTGCGTGCCCGTATCGAGTGCGCAGCGGCGCTTTCGTCATGGCCGACGTCGACTTCGACATCGCTCGCGCAGCACGCTGCGCATGCGCACGAGCGCACGCTCCAGCCACGCGCCGCGTCGCATCGCATACGCGGTCGTGATCGACGCTTCGGCCGGACGGTCGCCGTCGGTGCTCATCCAGATGCGATCGCCGCGCCGCACGCGCAGCACGTCGCCGGCTCGTATCCAGTAATCGTCGACGCTGCCCAGCCGCGTGACCCACAACATCGCGTCGTGCACGCGGATCTCGGCGTCGTCCTGCGCGCGCCACGTCAGCGTCTTGCGCGGCGCGACCGTGAATTGCATCACGACCCGCGGCAATGCGATCGCATCGGTGCGGCACCGATCGGGGCAGACAACCAGCCGGCTTGCTTGGTCCATCGTCATCTCCATCCGTTGAGCCGGGCGGGATGACGCGCACCAAAACAAAAAGGCCTCATCCGTTTCCGGCGAGGCCTTGTGACATGCGCAACTGAATCTCGATGCTAACGCACAAGCGCCTCCGGTGACCGCCACGGGTGGGCGTTCACTCGGTTTTCATGCGCGATGGCGGCGGGTTTGAGCGTAAGCATGCGAACGAGTGTGTCGTGGCAGCCCGGCAATGTCAACGGAAATTTCGAGATACGTGGCGGTCACGCGTCGCGTTGCGCGAGCCCGTTCACGAGCAGCTCGGACAGCAGGCCCGTCATCCCTTCCGGGTGCGTGGCGGCGCGTGCCTTCAGCTGTTCGACGAGTTCGGCGTTGAGCTTGCAGGCGAACGGCACGAGGCCCTGTTCCTGGTCGAGCTTGCGCTGCGCGCGGCGGTCGAGCTTGGCTGCGTCGTCGGCACCCTTGCCGAAACGCGCGGCGTTCGACTGCTTCATCGCGTGCGTCAGCTTGAGCGCCTTGTTCTTTTCGAGATCGGTTTTCTTCATGGCCATCGCGGCACCTCCGGGAAATGAAGCCGCGATTGTACGCATTTCGGCGGGCACCGCCTGCAGAGCCGGCAAGAAACCCGGTCACGCGCCCTTCGTCGTGCCCCAGTTGCCGCCGTGCGCGGCCGCCTGCGCGGCCGGCGAGCGGGCGAGGTAGGCAAGCGCCTGTTCGGTCGAGCCTTCGTGGTGCGGCGTATAGCTCGGCTTGAAATAGCGCAGCGCCGCGCCGATCACCTTCCAGAACGACGGCAGGTGCCCGCGCCGCGAGCCTTGCCGCCACGCGAGCACGAAGCCCGGGTAGCGGCCGGCGTCCGGGTCGCGCCGGTACATGAACTTCGCGCCCGTCGTGATGTAGTAGAGCAGCAGCAGGATCACGAATGCCATGTGCATGCAGCGCTCCGGATACGTGCCGCCCAGGTGCCGGTAGATGTCGAACGCGACCGTGCGGTGCTCGACTTCCTCCGCGCCGTGCCAGCGCAGCAGGTCGACCATCGTCGGATCGGCCTTTACTTCGTCGAGCCCGTGCGCGTTGAGCACCCAGTTGCCGAGATAGCCGAAGAAATGCTCGAGCGACGCGATCACCGCGAGCTGCTGCCGCAGCCAGAATCGCGTGTGGCCGATCTTCAGCCCGAGCGGCTGCTCGCCGAGCACGCGCGTGAAGAGGCGATTGAGCTTTTGCGTGAACGGCTTCGTGTCGATCCCGTGCCGGTCGTAGTAGTGCTTGAGCACGCCGCCGTGCGAACGCGAATGCACGGCCTCCTGCCGCAGGAAGCCTTCGGCCTCGTCGCGCAGGCGCGCATCGGTGATCAGCGGCAAGGCCTTGTTGTACACGCGGCAGAACCACAGCTCGCCTTCCGGGAACAGCAGGTTCAGCGTGTTGATGATGTGCGTGCTGCCCGGATCGTTCGGCACCCAGGTGATCGGCGTGTCGCTGAAGTCGAACTTCACGTGCCGGGCCTTGATCTTGTGATAGTCGGCGGTATCGGTCATCTGTGTCTCCCTGTGCGGCGTCGTGCGCCGTCAATGCGATGCCATGCTGACGCGGGCGATCATCCGGCCGAGCCACGGCATGAAGCGGCCGACGAAGCGCATCGCGTGCGCCTCGCCGCCGACCGCGACGACGGGGCGGTTGCGCAGCACGCCGTCGACCATCGCCTGCGCGACGGTTTCGGGTTTCAGGCCGCGCATCTGGTACAGCTTCGTCGCGCGCTTGCGCAGCCGCGCTTCGTCCTGTGCATTGGCGCCTGCGTATTGCGTCGACGCCATGATCCCGGTCTCCGCGAAGCCGGGGCACACGGCCGTCACGCCGATGCCTTGCTCCGCGAGTTCCGCGCGCATGCATTCGCTGAGCATCAGCACGGCGGCCTTCGTCGTTGCATACGCGGGCAGGTCGCGCGACGGCCCGAACGCGGCGGCCGACGCGGTGTTGACGATGTGCCCGCCGGTGCCGCGCGCGGCCATCTGCTGCGCGAACAGCCGCGAGCCGTGGATCACGCCCCACAGGTTCACGTGCAGGATGCGCTCCCAGTGCCGCGTGCTGGTGTCGAGGATGCCGCCGGCCATGCCGATGCCCGCGTTGTTGATCACGACGTCCGCGCCGCCGAGTTCGCTGCCGACCCACGTCGCCAGCGCTTCCATGTCGTCGGCAGACCCGACGTCGACGCGTTTCGCATGGGCCTGGGCACCGGTCAGCCCGATCAGCAGCGCGGTGCGTTCGGCGCTCGAGAGATCGATGTCGCACGCGACGATCGTCGCGCCTTCGCGGGCGAACGCGAGCGCCGCGCAGCGGCCGATGCCGCTGCCCGCGCCGGTCACCACCGCGACCTTGCCGCTGAAGCGGCCGCTCGTTGCGCGACGGCGCGCGTTCGCGAGCGCGGGCGGCTCGTTGCCCGATTCGACCGCGTCGATCAGTTGCCCGGCGAGTTCCGCGAAGCGCGCCGGATCGGCGAGCGGCAGCCAGTGGCCGGCCGCGACCTCGCGGCGGTAGTACTGCGGCACCCAGCGCGACAGGTTCTCGGACAGCGCGGGGCTCACGTATTTGTCGCCGAGCGGCACGATCGTCTGCACCGGCGCATGCGCGTAGCGTTCGCGCGGTGCGAACAGGCAACGGAGGAAGTTCGCGCGATAGAGGCGCACGCCGCGCGCGCCGTCGTCGGCCTGCGTCGGACGCGGCGCGGCGGGCGTTTTCTCGAGCCGGCGCAGCAGGCGCGGCCATGCGCGGCCGAGCCACAGCCGCCAGCCGAGCTCGGGGATGAACGGCAGGTGGAACAGGGCCACGTACCACGACCGCGCGAGCTGGCCGCCGAGCTTGGCGAGCGACGCGGGCGTCGGGCGCAGCACGCGTTCGCGCAGCCAGAAGCCGACGTGATCGAGGCACGGCCCCGAGCACGACGTGTACGACGCGATGCGGCCGGCGAGGCGCGGATCGGTGACGCATTCCCAGCCCTGGATCGAGCCCCAGTCGTGGGCGATCAGGTGGACGGCGCGGCCGGGGCAGAGCGCGTCGATCACCGCGACGAAGTCGTCGGTCAGTTTCGCGAGGTGGTAGTCGGCCGTGCGTTTCGGCACGCCGGACAGGCCCGCGCCGCGCACGTCGTACGCGATCACGTAGTGCTGGCGCGCGAGCAGCGGCGCGACGTGCTGCCAGACGCTGCTGTCGTCGGGATAGCCGTGCACGAGCACGACCGGCGAGCGGGCCGGGTCGCCCCAGGTCTTGACCGCGAGCGTCAGGTCGCCGGAGGCGACCGCCGTTTCGCGATGAACCGATTCGAACAGGGCCAGCGGCGCTTCGTCGGAAAGAGGCTGCATCGTGAGTCCGTCGTTCAGGGAGTCGGGAGGAAGGGTGCGTTCGTGTCAGGCGGCGGCCGGCACGGTCGCGACCGCCTGCGTACGCTCGGCCTGGCGGCGCTGCCAGCGGCGCACGTGCGGCAGGTCTTCGTCGAGCCAGTACGCGTCGTCGTCGGTGATGACGAGCAGCTCTTCGAATTTCGCGCCAACGCCGGCGAAGCCGAGATGCGGCTCGACCGCCCACAGGCCGGGCACCGGCGCATGCTCGGAGCGGCGGTCGATCGACCACAGCGGCGACCAGCCTTGCTGTTTCGCCGCGCGGCCCTGGTCGAGCAGCAGGTTGCGCGTCGCATTCAGCCCGAAGCGGGCGACGAAGCGCGGCTTCGACAGCTTGTGGATCTTCGCGACGCGATGCGCGAGCACCTTGAACGGATAGGCCTTGTGGCGCGGCTCGACGCCCTGGCGGCGGCACAGCGCGTCGACTTCCTGTGCCACCTCGGCCATCGGCCGGCGCGCCTTCACGAGGCGCACGATCAGGTCGCGGTGGTCCATCAGGTCGTCCTGCAGCTGTTCGAGGATCGGGTTGTGGCCGAGGCAGTGCGCGTAGCCGACATCGGCGACGATACCGTCGAGCACGGGCGCGACGTCGAGGATCACCGGCATGTCGGTCTCGAGCTGCCGGTTGCTCGGAAAGAACGCGAGATTGAAGCCGCCCATGTGCTTGAGGCCCGAGAAGCCGTCGAATGCGGTGCGGTCGCCGAACCACGCGAACGGCTTGTGCAGCCAGTCGTGCACGCCGTTGTCCTGCAGCCATTCGGTCAGCAGGCGCGCGGCTTCCTTTTCGGTGATGCCGGGGTAGAGCATCGCGCCGACCGTTTCGACGCAGCCGTACGCAAGCTGCTGGACCGCGCGGAATTGCGGCAGCTCGTCGAGGTGGACTTCCGGCAGCGGATGGGGGTCGGCCATGATGCGTCTCCAAATGTCGGCCAGAGTTGGCGCTTCAGCGCTTGTCGACCGGTGTGGGTGCTTCAGCACTGACTCCGGTCCCACGCAAAGCGCACGACGGTCCTGTGCAAAGCGGGGGCGCTGATCCGGAATGCATCCGCTGTCGTTTCCGTCGCGAATTATTCAGCCAGCATTTAATGTGCCATTGAGAAATGTAACGATGATAGCCGGTTCGACGTGGCGCGCCAGCCCCCAGGAGGTGAGGATTTCTCCTAATGAAGGGCCGAAATGGAGCAGAGACTCTAGATTTCCGGAGGGTGGGCCGGACGGCCCTCGGCGCACACGCGCATGGATCGGGCGCGCCGGCCGGAGATCGTCACGAGCGGTCTCCCGGCGCCGGCCCGGATGGCCGCGCGTACGGCCGCCTTGCGACGGCCCGGCATGTCGCGCCGGAACAACTCCGCGTCGCGTCGCGATGTGACGCCGTCAAATTGCCGAAATAATTTCGTCACATCATTCGCCTCCGGTTCGGAGCCGTCCCGGCTTCGCCGCGCCGATGCGCCGCCGCTGCGCGGTGTGCCGCGCGGGATAGCGACTGAAACCGATTCGACATTTCCACGGAGAGAGACCATGCAACGCCGCCAGTTCATGAATACCCTTGCCGCGGCGACCGCTGCGACGTCGTTGATGCTCAAGTCCGGCACGGCCGGCGCGAAGAGCGCAACCGCGCCGGATGCGCTGGACCCGGGCCGCTGGTCGCCGTTCAACGCCGCGCGCCTGCAGGCGGTGCTTGACCAGCATGGTGTCGCGAGCGCGCGCTACGACGAAAAGCGCCGCCCGTACGCGGTGTTCGACTGGGACAACACCTGCATCATGAACGACTGCGAAGAGGCGCTGCTGATGTACCAGATCAACCATCTGCAGTACAAGCTGACGCCGGGCGAATTCGTCGACGTGATGTGGAAGGACGTGCCGAAGGGCGCCTTCATGAAGGACTACACGACGGTGGACGGCAAGCCGGTGACGATGGAAGACCTCGCGGCGGATGTCGAATCCGACTATCGCTGGCTCTACGCGAACTACCAGGGATTCGGCGGCGACAAGCGCCTCGACGAGATTCGCGAGACCGATCAGTTCAAGGATTTCCGCGCGAAGCTGTACTTCATGTACGACGCGATCTGCGACACGCATCCGCTCGAGGTCGGCTACAAGTGGATCATCTATTTCTACAAGAACATGACGACCGCCGAGCTGCAGGCGATGGCGGAAGCGTCGAACAACTACGGCATCGGCGACGCGCTGCGCAAGGTCCGCTACGAAAGCCCGAAGGCGCTGCCGGGCAAGGCCGGCGTGGTGGCCGACACGCATTTCCACGGCATTCGCATTCATGAGGAAATCCGCGCGGTGATGCACACGCTGCGCGCGAACGGCATCGACGTGTACGTGAGCACGGCGTCGCTCGACGATGTCGTGCGCGTGTTCGCCGGCAATCCGAACTATGGCTACGGCGTGCCGCCCGGGAACGTGATTGGCCTGCGCCTCGACATGCGGGACGGCAAGTACACGAGCACGTATCCGGCCGGCTGGCATTTCAACTGGGGGCCGGGCAAGACGGTGGGCGTCCGCAACGTCCTCGAGTCGAAGAAGGGCTACGGCCCGCTGCTGGTGTTCGGCGACAGCGACGGCGACGCGTGGATGCTGCGCGACTTCAAGGACACCGCGGCCGGCGTGATCGTCAACCGGATGAAGAAGGGCGAGATCGGCGCGGACAGCAAGCTCGCGGCCGAACAGATCGGCAAGCCGGACGCGCGCTTCCTGCTGCAGGGGCGCGACGAGCAGACGGGCCTGATGATCCCGGACGAGAAGTCGATCAAGTACGGCAAGACCGAGCGCAAGCTGCTGGCTTGAGATGCGCCGGGCTCCGGGCCGTTGCGGCCCAGCGTCCATCGGGATCGATGGACGCGCCGCACGGGCCGGAAAACGGGTGTTTCAACGCTCGCGTGGCATGCCCAACCGCTCCAGCAACGCCCCCAGCAGATCGATCGGCAGCGGAAACACGATCGTCGAGTTCTTGTCCGCCGCGATCGTCGTCAGCGTCTGCAAGTAGCGCAGCTGCATCGCCTGCGGCTGCTGCGCGAGCCGCTGCGCGGCCTGCAGCAGCTTCTCCGACGCCTGCAGTTCGCCTTCCGCGTGAATCACCTTCGCGCGTCGCTCGCGCTCGGCCTCGGCCTGCCGCGCGATCGCGCGGATCATCGTTTCGTTCAGGTCGACGTGCTTGATCTCGACCGTCGACACCTTGATCCCCCACGCGTCGGTCTGCGCGTCGAGCGTCTTCTGGATGTCTGCGTTCAACTGTTCGCGCTCGGCGAGCAGCGCATCGAGTTCGTGCTTGCCCAGCACCGAGCGCAGCGTCGTCTGCGAGAGCTGGCTCGTCGCGTCGAAGAAGCGTGCGACCTGGATCACGGCCTTCTCCGGATCGACGACGCGGAAATACACGACCGCATTGACCTTCACCGACACGTTGTCGCGCGTGATCACGTCCTGCGGCGGCACGTCGAACACGACGGTGCGCAGGTCGATCCGCACGACCTGCTGGACGATCGGGATGATCAGCACGAGCCCCGGCCCCTTCACTTTCCAGAACCGGCCGAGCATGAACACCACGCCGCGCTCGTACTCGCGGAAGATGCGGATCGACGATGCGACGAGCACGACGACAAAGACGATCAGGACGCTGCTGAAGCCGAACGTGTAACCGATCATGAAGGTTCTCCTTGGTGTTGTTCTTGCGCCGGCACGTCGTAGAGCGA
>NZ_JAAGPP010000089.1:0-233 GCF_017104975.1 Burkholderia sp. Ac-20344 | reverse complement strand
AAAAAAAAAAAAAGAATAAATTATCGCTGATTGATTATGATAACAACAAAAAAAACAAATACTAAGCTAAATGTTACACAATATATGTGCGTTGAAACTCAGATTTGAGTTATCATAATCGCTGAGCTCGTTCAACTCTCCACACATCATTCAAGTACATGTCTCTCTCATCAAGGTGACATCAATACACGTCATATCTTATAACTACTATCACACTCCTTTAATTGCACGTA
>NZ_JAAGPP010000088.1:0-37498 GCF_017104975.1 Burkholderia sp. Ac-20344 | reverse complement strand
AACGTCGCCCGCGCGCGTGCGCGAGCAGATCGGCCGCCTGAGCGACGCGCTCGAACGCCAGGCCGCGTGGGCGGCCGACTACCGGGGGCCATCATGCTGAGCGCGTCCGATTCGCACCGTCTCGACGGCGCCGCGGGGCCGGCCGGCCCCGCGGCAGACGAAACGGCCGGCCTCGTGCGCGTGCGCCGACGCTACTGGGGCCGCTATGTCGCGTCGATCGCGATCATCGCCGCGCTCGCCTATGTGGCCGCCGCGTTCGCGCGCGGACAGATCGAGTGGCGTGTCGTCGGCCAGTTCTTGACCGCGCGTTCGATCCTGACGGGGCTCGGCAACACGATCGTGATGACCGTCCTCGCGATGACGCTCGGCGTCGTGCTCGGCGTCGTCACCGCGGTGATGCGGTTGTCGTCGAACCCGGTGCTCGGGGCGATCGCGCAGGGCTACATCTGGCTGTTCCGCGGCACGCCGGTGATCCTGCAACTGCTGCTGTGGTTCAACCTCGCGCTGGTGTTCCCGACGCTCGGCATCCCGGGCATCGCCGAATACCGGACCGTCGACGTGATGACGCCGTTCCTCGCGGCGGTGCTCGGGCTCGGCATCAACCAGGGCGCGTATACGTCGGAAGTCGTGCGCGCGGGGCTGCTGTCGGTCGACACCGGCCAGTACGAAGCCGCGAAATCGATCGGCATGGCGCGCCTGCAGGCGCTGCGCCGGATCATCCTGCCGCAGGCGATGCGCGTGATCGTGCCGCCGATCGGCAACGAGCTGATCGGCATGGTCAAGCTGACGTCGCTCGCGAGCGTCGTGCAATACGCGGAGATGCTGCACAACGCGCAGAACATCTATTACGCGAACGCCCGCGTGATCGAGCTGCTGATCGTTGCCGGCATCTGGTATCTCGCGGTCGTGACCGTGCTGTCGCTCGCACAGGCGCGCGTCGAGCGGCGCTTCGCACGCGGCGCGGGCCGCACGGCGGGCCGCAAATGAACGACACGACCCTCAACCATCGGGAGAACGTCATGACCAACGCGGTCGTTCGCGCGGTCGACGTGCGCAAGTCGTACGGCGATTTCCAGGCGCTGCACGGCATCACGCTCGACGTCGCGCCGGGTGAAGTGCTGTGCATCATCGGGCCGTCCGGCTCGGGCAAGAGCACCTTCCTGCGCTGCATCAACCAGCTCGAGACGATCAGCGCGGGCGCGCTGTGGGTCAACGGCGAGCTGGCCGGCTACCGGCGTACCGGCGACCGGCTTCACGAACTGTCGGAGCGCCAGGTCGCGCGCCAGCGGCTGGCGACCAGCATGGTGTTCCAGCGCTTCAACCTGTTTCCGCACAAGACCGCGCTCGAGAACGTGATCGAAGGCCCCGTGCAGGTGCTCAAGCGCCGCCGTGCGCAAGCGCAGGAGGAGGCGCGCGCGCTGCTCGCGCGCGTCGGGCTCGGGCACAAGTGCGACGCGTTTCCGGTCGAGCTGTCGGGCGGCCAGCAGCAGCGCGTCGCGATCGCGCGGGCGCTCGCGATGCATCCGCAACTGATCCTGTTCGACGAACCGACGTCGGCGCTCGACCCCGAACTCGTCGGCGAAGTGCTGGCCGTGATGCGCGATCTCGCAAAGAGCGGGATGACGATGATCGTCGTCACGCACGAGCTCGGGTTCGCACGCGAGGTGGCCGACCGTGTCGTGTTCATGGACGGCGGCCGGATCGTCGAGAGCGGGCCGCCCGACCAGGTGCTGTCCGCGCCGACGCATGCGCGCACGCGCGAGTTCATCTCCGCCGTGATTGCTTGAACGGGCCGGGCCCCCGATCGATCGAGCCGTCACCGAGAGCGGCGCAGTTCCCCCATGACTTCATTACGACAAGGCGACATCCCATGAAAGCTTCCGTCCTGACCCGCACGCTGGCCGCCGTCGCATTCGGCGCGCTCGCGCTCCACGCGTCGTATGCCGCCGCGCAATCCGCGAGCGCGAAACGCACGCTGAACGTCGCGATCGTGCCGAACTACCCGCCGTTCGAATACAAGGACCCGGCGACCGACAAGCTGGCGGGCTTCGACGTCGATCTCGGCGAGGCACTGGCCGCGAAGATGGGCGCGAAGCTGAACTGGGTCGAAACCAGCTTCGACCAAATGATGAGCGCGGTCGCGACGCAACGCGTCGACATGATCCTGTCCGGCATGACCGACCTGCCGACGCGCCGCGACGCGGTGACGTTCGTCGACTACATCGAGACGGGCCCGCAGTTCTACACGCTGAAGGCGCGCGCCGGCGAGTTCGCGCAGATGGGGGCACTGTGCGGCAAGCGCGTCGGGTCGAGCCGGCGCACGTCGTTCCCGGACAACACGACCGCGTGGAGCGCGGAGAACTGCGTGAAGGCCGGCAAGCCGGCGATCGTCGTGATCGGCACCGACGGCTCGGCGGATGCGCGGATGCAGTTGCGCCAGAACCGCATCGACGCGGCCGTGCAGGGCGGCGAGACGCTGCCGTACCAGAACAGCCTCGAGCAGAACGCGTATGCGCCGGTCGGCAAGCCGTTCCTGTCGCAATACACGGGCATCGGCGTCGCGAAGAGCAACACCGCGTTGAGCAGCGCGCTGACGACGGCGCTCAACCAGCTGATCGCGGACGGCTCGTACCAGAAGGTGCTCGCGAAGTGGGGGCTGCAGGAGCACGCAGTGGCGAAGGCGACGATCAACGCGACGCGCTGAGCGAGCGATGGCGGACCTCGCTTCCCGCTGGCCGGACGCGCAGCGCGCATGTGTCGCGCTCGCGTTCGATCTCGACGGCCCGACCGGCGACGCGATGCTGAACGGATCGATCTGGCGCAACCCCGCGTATTTCACGCTCGGCAGCTACGGGCCGTGGCGCGCGCTCGGCCGCTTGCTCGACGTGCTCGCATCGTTCGACCTGCCCGCGACGTTCTTCGTGCCCGCGTGGGTCGCGCGGACCTGGCCCGCGCAATGCGCGGCGATCGTCGAGCGCGGCCACGAGATCGGCTATCACGGCTACCGGCACGAAGCGTTCTGGACGCTCGAGCCCGACCGGCAGCGCGAGATCATGGCGCAGTCGGCCGACGTCTTCGCGCGCACGCTCGGCGTACGGCCGGTCGGATTTCGCACGCCGTCCGGCGACTGGAGCGATGCGACGGTTGCGGTGCTGCGCGACGCGGGCGTGCGCTATTCGAGCTCGATGCGCGGCGACGACCGGCCCTACCTGCTGCACGGCGCGCACGGCGAGCCGCCGCTCGTCGAGATTCCGGGCCGCTGGGAGACCGACGATTATGCGTCGCTCGCGTATCACCGCAACCCCGACTATCCGGCCGGGCTCGACCGGATCGCCGGTTACGGTGCGACGCTCGACAACTGGACGCGCGAATTCGACGGCGTCTACCGCGAAGGGCTGTGCCTGACGACGCTGCTGCATCCGAAGGTCTGCGGCAAGCCGGGGCGCATCGCGCTGCTGGAGGCGTGGCTTGGCCACATGCGCGCGCAGGATGGCGTCTGGTTCGCGCGCTGCCGCGAAGTGGCCGACTGGTGGCTCGCGCAGGCCGCGCGAGATGCGCAACCCACGCAACGGAGCGACAGGTGACGACACGTCCCGCATGGCCGGGCGGCGCGCGCTGCGCGGTCGCGATCACGGTCGACTTCAACGACATTCATGGCATCCAGACCCGCGAGCCGCGCATCGTCGGCCGCGAGAAATCGCTGTCGGTGTGGCGGTACGGCGCGACCCGCGGCGTCGACCGGTTGCTCGCGGCATTCGATGCGTTCGGCGTACCGGCGAGCTGGTTCGTGCCCGGCGTCGTTGCCGAAACCCATGGGGCCGCGGTGCGCGAGATCGCGGCGGCCGGCCACGAACTCGGCGTGAATGGTTACCGCTGCGAGGATTTCGATGCGCTGCCGCTCGCCGCGCAGGTCGATGCCTGCCGTGCCGGGCGTGCCGCGCTGGCGGCCGCGACCGGCTGCGACGTGGAAGGGTTTCGCTCGTTCACCGGCAACTGGGCCGACGGTTTCGCGGATTGTCTCGTCTCGGAAGGCTTCACGTGGTCATCGTCGTGGCGTGGCGACGATCTGCCGTACGTGCATCCGCGCGGTGACGGCGGCACGGACGGCGTACGGCTCGTCGAACTGCCGTTGCACGACGAGCTCGACGACGAGCCGTACTTTGCGTTCAACCTGTCGCCGCCCGTGCCGGCCGGCCAGCCGCGCATCGCGCCGTATCGCGACGTGCTCGACAACTGGCTGCGCGATGTCGACGGGTTCCGGCGCTTCGGGCTGTGCTGCGTGCTGCGCCTGCATCCCGAGATCGTCGGCACGCCGGCGCGCATCGATCTGCTGCGGGCGTTGCTCGCGCACCTGCACGATGCGGGCGACGTGTGGTTCGCGACGGGGCGCGACATCGCGCACTGGTGGCGCACGCAAGCGCCCGTCAATGCACCGGGCCATCCCGTCGACGTGTTCGCGCGCTGTATTGCCGAGGAGTCCGCACGATGACGACGGATACGGAAATGCGCGCCTCGCGGCTCGCGGCATTCGTTGCGCAGACGGCCGCCGATGCCTTGCCGGACGAGGTCGTCGCGAAGGCCACGCGTCACGTGCTCGACACATTCGGCGCCGCGCTGGCCGGCACGTCGGCCGTCGAAGCGCGCAGCGCCCGTGCGCTGACCGGCGATGTCGCGCACGGCGGCGCATCGCTATGGGGCACGCGCCGGGCCGCTGGCGCGCGTGACGCGGCATTCGTCAACGGCATTGCCGCGCATGCGCTCGAACTCGACGATTCCGGCGGCTGCGATCATTCGGGGGCAGTCGTGCTGCCTGCCGTGCTCGCCGCGCTGTCGTGTGCCGGCCGTCCCGTGACGGGCCGCGAATGCGTGGCGGCGATCGTGCTCGGCTACGACGTGGGCCGGCGCATCCTCGAGGCGGCCGGCGGCTACGCGGCCCACAACGGCGCGGGCTGGCACTCGACCCTCAGTTGCGGCGTGTTCGGCGCGGCGGCCGCCAGCGCGCGCGTGCTCGGGCTCGACGCCGCGCGCACGCGCGACGCGCTGGGTCATGCGGCAAGTTTTTCCGGCGGCCTGTGGAGCTTCATTCACGACGGATCGCAGACGAAGCGGCTGCACGCCGGGCGCGCGGCGGAAGGCGGCGTGCTCGCGGCGCTGCTCGCGCGCGAAGGCGTCAGCGGTCCCGCCCGCGTGTTCGACGACGTATGGGGTGGCTTCTTCAACACGTTCGCCGCACCGTCCCGTGTGCCCGACGCATTGACCGACGGCCTCGGCGTGCACTGGAAGCTGATGCGCTGCTCGATCAAGCCACATGCATCGTGCCGCAGTGCGCATGCGGCCGTCGACGCGGCGCTGCAGATTGCGGACGGCCGCACGTTCGAGGCAGGCGAGATCGAACGGGTGGTCGTGCGCGCGAGCGCGTTCGTGGCGCGGATGTGCGGCGGACGCGACCTGTCGACGCTGTCATCCGCGCAGATGAGCCTGCCGTACGCGGTGGCGGCGGCACTCGCATTCGGCGACACGGGGATCGGCGTCTATCGCGATGACCGCCGCACCGATCCGCGCGTCACCGCGCTGCTCGCGCGCATCGAGGTCGACGTCGATCCCGCGCTCGGCGATCTCGACGAGCCGACGGTCGTCCTGCATCGTGCGAACGGAATGCGGGAATCGCGTCACGTGCCGATCGCACTCGGCGATCCGCGCAATCCACTATCCGACGCCGCGCTGCTGGCAAAATTTCGCGCGCTGGCGGGCATGGCGCTCGAGCCTGCGCAGGTCGATGCACTGGGCGAGGTGTGCCTGTCGCTCGGCCGGCAAGCGGATGCGCGCGTGCTGAACGACCGGCTTGCCGGCGATGCGGAGCGTCGCGGAAACGCGCCATCGACGTTGCCCGGAAGCCGGCACGGCTGCTGACATCGGCCGGCCGCGGGTCGCCCGCCCGGGCCCGGGTACCCACCGCCGCCGTTGGTGCCGCCTTCCCGCGCAATAGACGTCTCCCGAACCGATGGGCGTGTCCGCCGCAACGGCGGAACCCGATCCCGCCCGGCCGGCGCGCCACGCCGGCCACGGCATGACGCTGCCGCGCGGTCGGCGTATTCCCGTGTCGGCGGCGCCCATTGCGCTATCGGCTGCCCGGTATTCGAGGCGCCGACGCATTTCTTTTCCTTTTCGGCGTTCGCCCGGTATCATCGCTGCGCTCGCGAACGACGCCATTGGCCAGAGCATGCCGACTCGCGCGCAACCCGCATCGCAAGCATGACGACACAGGGCGGACGCCGGCGATGCGTCGCGCCGCGATCAGGCCGAATCGGCCACCAGCACGACGGAGCATGGAACGATGGTAACGGAGACGGGTGCGGTGCGCCGCACCAGGGCGATCGCCGCCGGGGGCGCGTTGTGCGTGGCGGCAGCGGGCGGCGCACACGCGCAGGCATCGGGTGCGGCCGGTGCGGCGGCGGCCGTGCTGCCGGCAATCGACGTGACAGGGAAGGCCGGCGGCGCGTCGAGCGGGCTCGTCGGGCTGCGCACCACGGCCGGCACGAAGACCGACACGCCGGTGGCCGAGATTCCGCAAACGATCAATCTCGTGACCGCGCAGCAGATCGAGATGACCGGCGCGACCGATCTGAACCAGGCGCTGCGCTACGTGCCGGGATTCGCGACGTTCGGCGCCGACAGCCGCACCGACTGGTACGCGGCGCTGCGCGGCTTCACGCCGACGCTGTACGTCGACGGCGTGGCCGCGCCGAATACGGCCGTCATCGCGAACTGGCGCGTCGATCCGTACACGATCGAGTCGATCGCGGTGCTGCGCGGGCCGACGTCGGTGCTGTACGGCGCGGGCGAGCCCGGCGCGATCGTCGACGCGCACACGAAGCTCGCCGACGGCGAGCGCGTGCGCGAAGCCGGCGTGCAGATCGGCAATGACGCGCGCAAGCAATTCATGGTCGACGTCGGCGATACGCTCGACCCGGATGGCCGGTATGCGTATCGCTTCGTCGGCGTGGCGCGCGACGGCAACGCGGTAACCGGCCCGAACGGCGACCGGCGCGTCGCGCTGGCGCCGTCGTTCCGATGGCGGCCGAATGCCGACACGTCGCTGACGCTCTCGGCGACGTTCCTGCAGGACAGCGGCGATATCTCGTCGAACTTCCTGCCCGCGTCGGGCACGGTGTTGCCGAACCCGAACGGCCGCCTGTCGCAGGACATCTACATGGGCGCCCCCGGGTTCAACGACTACCGGAAGAAGCAGTGGTCGCTCGGCTACACGCTGGCGCACCGCGTGAACGCGATCTGGTCGCTGCACCAGGACGTGCGCTGGTCGCACCTGTCGCTCGACGACGCGACGGTGTTCGGCAACGGCTACGTGCCCCGCAGCACCACCAACATGATGCGTTTCGCGGGGCTGTTCCAGCTCAACTACAGCCGGCTCGACATCGACAACCATGCGCAGGCGCGCTTCGGCACAGGGCCGCTCGAACATACGCTGCTGCTCGGCGTGCAATACGACCGGCAGACGACGACCAACAGCGTGTGGCTCGCGCTGGCGCCGTCGCTGAACCTGTACCACCCCGTCTACCGGCCCGTCACGGCCGCGATCTTCTCCGGCCCGACGTCGCTCGGCCACGTCGACCAGTACACGGCGATGAACGCGTTCGGCGTGTATGCGCAGGATCAGGTTCGCTGGAAGCGCTGGGCGCTGACGCTCGGCGGCCGCGAGGACTTCGTCAATGCGCGGTTCGACGACCGGACGGCCGGCACGCAGGCGCAGCAGGACGTCCGTGCGTTCTCCGGGCGCGTCGGGCTCACCTATCAGGGCGACGCCGGATTGTCGCCGTACGTGAGCTATTCGACGTCGTTCGATCCCGTGATCGGCGTGCGCGTGTATGGAGGCGGCTTGCCGAAACCGACGCGCGGCAAGCAGACGGAAGCCGGGCTGCGCTGGCAGCCGCCCGGCAGGAACCTGATGCTGACCGCAGCCGTCTACCAGATCGACCAGACCAACGTCGTGACGCCGACACCGGTGAATCTCGACCCGACCGGCACGACGTCCGTGCAGACCGGCAAGGTGCGGTCGCGCGGGATCGAGCTGAGCGCGGTCGGCAAGCTCACTCGCGAGCTGTCGGTCGTCGCGTCGTATGTCTATCAGGACGTCAAGAACGTGCAGGCGAACGACGCGTCGCTGAACAACTGGCCGGTGGCCGTGCCGCTGCCGCGGCAGATGGCGTCGATGTGGGCCGACTGGACCTGGCGCACGGGCGCGCTGTCGGGCCTCGGGATCGGCGGCGGCGTGCGCTACCAGAGCGCGTCGGCCGGCGCGCCCGACAACTCGCTGACCGTGCCGAGCGTGACGCTGTATGACCTGGCGCTGCACTACGAGATGCCGCACTGGCGGTTCGCGCTGAACGTCGCGAACCTGTTCGACCGGCGCTATGTCAGCGGTTGCACGTCGTACACCGTCTGCGTGTTCGGCAACGAGCGGACCGTGCTGGCCAGCGCGAAATACAACTGGTAATCGCGAACGCGCGGAGCGCGTCCTACGCGTCGCGTTGCGGTTCCCGGCGCGCGGCGCGTTCGCCGGCGTGACGCTGGCGCCGCCATTCGGTCGGCGTCAGGCCGAAACGTTCGCGGAAGGCGGTGGCGAAATTCGCCGGCGTGGAAAAACCGATTTCCTTCGCGATGCTGGCAATGCTGAGCGACGTCGAATCCAGCAGGTCCTGCGCGATCCGCAGCCGCTCGTGCCGCAGATACTCGAACACCGTCTGGCCGAGATTGTCGCGAAACGCCCGTGACAGCCGCTTTTCATGCGTGCCGACCGCGCGAGCCAGTTGCTCGACCGTCGGCGGATCGTTCAGCGTCCGCGCCAGGTGGCGGATGGCCGCGCGCACGATGATGTCGTCGTCCTTGCCGGCCGCGAACGCGCTTTCCGTGTCGACGGGCCGATCGCGCTTCTCCCGCGCGAGCTGCACGCGAATCCGTGCGAGCACTTCGGCCGGCTCGAACGGCTTCACCACATAGTCGACGCCGCCGATCTCGAACCCTTCGAGGCGTTCGTGCAAGGCGCCGGCCACCGTCAGGAAGATCACCGGAATCGCGCACGTCAGCGGATCGGCGGCCAGCAGCCGGCACGCGGTGAAGCCATCCATGCGCGGCATGCGGACATCCATCAGGATCAGGTCGGGGATGAGCGCCTGTGCGCGCTGGCACGCTTGCAGCCCGTCGGATGCAATGCTGATCCGGCATCCCGTGCCGCGCAGGATGTCGATCAGCAAGCGAAGCTGGTCGGGCTGATCGTCGACGATCAGGATATGGGCGTCGCCCAATGCGGAGATCGATGGATGCATCGTGCACCTGTTCTGGAATGGCTGCTGGCTGCGTTCCTGCGGGTGGCCGGCCCGGTTCGGAGTAGTCGTCGGAAGCCGCTCTATGGCGACGCACAAGCACATCGATATTCGGATTTCGCCAAACTGCGCGACAGACAACCGGTCGGCGTTATACCCGGGGTGGGTTGTTTTGATCGCTGAGTGGGTAAAGATGCGGTGCGTTGCCGTCGTCGTGCGCTGAAAAGCACGCGGCTGCCGGTATCGATGCGAGGCGAATTGTAGGGGCATATTTTGATTCTTGCCAGATGCACTGACTCTATTCGCCTCATTCCGTTTTCAGGATGCCTCATCGGGTATTGTGATTCGGGATTGCAGTGTGTCACGTCGATGCCTGTCCATTTCCGCCATTTTCATTCGCGCTCCCGCGTGCAATCGCGCAGTCCGGCGATTTTCGGAAATTTTTTTTGATCGGCGTTTATCTTTAATCCGCTTCAGCAAAGTATTTATCCGCCAGACAAAACATTTCCATTAATTTCAATGGCGGTAAATCGTTTGCGAGATGGATGGTTTTTGTGCAACTATTTGAATATATTGAATTTTACAATCTATAAAGAATGTCGCCTTCAATAATTTTAGATCGTGTCCCATAATTCGTCCGAACTTTGAGTGCAGGGTTGTACAAAGCAACGCAAGGCACGGCAGGTTGTGACGGACGTTGTGCGATTCGGGTCCGATGCATCAATTGATGCGTATCCGAGCGCATGTCCGTTGCGCGCAAGCGCACATCCGGTTGCCTTGGATGAAATAAAAGAAGCGGGGTGGGTCGCGGTCGGCGCGACATCAAATCAGGGGTGTCCATAACGGCGGGTTGAATCTCCGGATTCAGTCGATGGATGAGTTCGTCCATATAAAACAATATGCATTCCTAATGCTTTACCTGGATTAACGGAACAGGCCGTAACACGAACGGCGTGTCCGGGCTTTCGAACGCCCCGTCGCGACGGGCGGACGATGCGTGTCGCCTTCGACACGCTCAGGCCGGGCATTGGAATCGGGTTCCGCACTGAAGTCGCAATCGTAATCGTAATCGCAGCTGAAGCCTTCAATAAAAGTAAGTAGTCCGTATTCAAACCAAACGATACAAAACGGAGCAGAAGACCATGAAGAGGAAGCAGATTTCGGCGTTGGCCGCCGCGATGTTCACGGGCGCAGGTGTCCTGATCGCGGGCGCCGCGCATGCGGACAATTTCGTCGACCGCGGCAACCCGGACAACGCACTGAGCGGTCAGTGCATCGACGGGACGAACCCGCTGTGCGTCTCGACCAAGAGCGGGAGCTACGTGGCGGTGAGCACGGCAAACGTGACGATGGGAACGAATGCGAAGGCCGGTACCAGCGGTATCGCGATCGGCGACCAGTCGAATGCGAGCAGCAAGGGCGGCACCAGCAGCGGCGGCTCGATTGCCGTCGGCGTCGGCGCGCAGGCGCTGGCGAACTCGGCCACGGCGATCGGCACGGTAGCCGTCGCACAAGGCAATACGTCGCTCGCCATCGGTCGCCAGTCGGCCGCCGTCGGGGACTTCTCGATGGCGGTCGGCAACGTCGCGGATGCACGCGGCATCAGCTCGATCGCGCTCGGCCACTCGGCGCTGGCAAGCGGGGATCGTTCGGTTGCGATCGGCGGCGCCAATCCGACGTCGAGCGACGGCGTATCGAACGGCGCCGCGTACGACGCGGCGACGCAGACTCGGGCCGGCGGCACGCAGTCCGTGGCGATCGGTGCAGGTGCGCAGACGAACGACAACAACCAGGTGGCAATCGGCTCGGGCAGCGTCGGCGCGAACAACGGCGGCACGCCGGTGTTCGGCGGCACGGCCGCGCCGGTCGGCGGTGCGGTGTCGTTCGGCGCAGCCGGCAGCGAGCGCCAGCTCAAGAACGTCGCGGCGGGCGCGGCCGATACGGATGCCGTCAACGTCCAGCAGCTGAAGAACGTGAACGGCGCGCTCAGTACGAGCATCGCCAACGTCGATGCGCGCGTGACGTCGGTCGGCAATTCGTTGTCGACCACGATCTCGAACGTCGACCAGCGCGTGACCAGCGTGGGCAACAGCCTCAGCACCAGCATCGTGACGGCGACGAAGAACGTCGTGAAATATACCGACGATTCGCATGCGGCGATCGCACTCGACGGCAGCAACGGCACCACGATCGGCGGCGTCGCGGCGGGCGTCGCCGACACCGATGCGGTAAACGTCGGCCAGCTGAAGGGCAGCATCGCGCCGCTGCAGACGTCCGTTTCGACGGCGGCATCGAACATCACGAACCTGCAGACCAGCGTCGCCGGCATCAACACGTCGCTGAGCACGGCGGCCACCCATATCGGCAACCTGCAGGCGGCCGACGCACGCAACGTGAAGTACGACGGCCAGAGCGGGTTCGATTCTGTGACGTTCGCCGGCACGAACGGCACGACGCTGCACAACGTCGCAGCCGGTGTCGCGAATACCGACGCGGTGAACGTCGGGCAACTGAACGGCGGCCTGTCGTCGCTCAGCACGAGCGTGACGAACAACCTCAGCACGACGCTTGGCAACCTGAGCACGTCGATCGCCAACCAGATCGGCAACGCGACGAAGAACGCGGTGCAGTACGACGATGATGCACACGGCGGCGTGACGCTCGGCGGCAAGGGGGCACAGTCGCCGGTCGGCCTGCACAACGTGGCGGACGGCATGGCCGCGAGCGACGCCGTGAACGTCGGCCAGCTCGGCAAGGCAACCGACACGCTGAATCAGTCGATCACGAATGTCGGCAACAACGTGACGACGCTCGGCAATCAAGTCACGACGAATACGGGCAACATCGCGGCGCTCCAGCAGGACGCGCTCCAGTGGAACGCGAACCTCGGCACCTACGATGCGAGCCACGGCGGCAACGGCCCGCAACGCATCGGCAATGTCGCGGCCGGCAAGAACGGCACGGACGCGGTCAACGTCGACCAGTTGAACGCGGCGATTCAGGACGGCACGAGCCAGCTCGATGCGCTCGCCGTGAAGTACGACGACGCGAGCAAGAAGCAGGTTTCGCTGGGCGCGGGCAACGGCGGGAGTCCGGTGCGCCTGACCAACGTCGCGGAAGGCAATGTCGCAGCCGGCAGCACGGACGCGGTGAACGGCGCGCAACTGCGCCGTGCGACCGACGGCACGGCAGCCGCGCTCGGTGGCGGTGCGACGGCGAATCCGGACGGCTCGATCAGCGCGCCGGCCTATAAAGTCGGCGGCGGTTCGTTCAACAACGTCGGCGACGCGCTCACCAACCTCGACGGCCGCGTCGGAAGCAACACGACGACGCTCGAGAATCACGAAACGCGCATCGGCAATGCCGAAACGAACATCGCCGGCAACACGGCGGCGATCGCCGGATTGCAGCAGGACGCGCTGCAGTTCGACCCGAAGCTCGGCGCATACAACGCGGCGCGCGGCGGTGCACCGACGAAGCTGACGAACGTGGCCGACGGCAACATCGCCGCCGGCAGCACGGACGCAGTGAACGGCGGCCAGCTGTCGGGCGTGAAGTCGTCGCTCGAACAGCAGATCACGCAGGTGTCCAACCAGGCTGGCGAGGCCGTGAAGAACGTCGTCAAATACGACGTCGACGCGAACGGCAACCGGCTGAATTCGGTCTCGCTCATCGGCGGCGACACGAACGCGGCCGTCGTGCTGAAGAACGTCGCCGCGGGCACTGCCGATACGGATGCGGTGAACGTGAAGCAGCTGAAGGGCGTGCAGTCGAGTCTCAACCAGCTCGGCGCGCTCGCGGTGCAGTACGACGACAGCTCGAAGCACTCGATCACCCTCGGCGGCGCCGGCGGCACGCGCATCACCAACGTGCAGGCCGGCACGCTCGGCGCAACCAGCACGGATGCGGTGAACGGCTCGCAGCTCTACGCGACCAACCAGCAGGTCGCGAAGAACACGACCGATATCACGAACCTGCAGGGGAACGTGACCAACATCGCGAACGGCAAGGCCGGCCTCGTGCAGCAGCAGGATCCGAACGGCGGGGTCACGGTCGGGAAGGACACCGGCGGCACCAGCGTGAACTTCTCCGGCACGGCGGGCGACCGCGTGCTGACCGGTGTCGCGGCGGGCGTCAAGGACAACGACGCGGTCAACATGGGGCAGTTCAACACGGCGCTGAAGAACGCGGCGGCCAACGACCAGATCCACGCGGCGGCGACCGATGCGAACACGACGTGGATCGCGCGTGCCGATGCGGGTTCGATCGGATCCACGGCAACCGCAACCGGCAAGAACGCGGTGGCGGTCGGCCAGGGCTCCGTCGCCGATCGCGACAATTCGTTCTCGGTCGGCGCGAAGGGCAGCGAGCGCCAGGTCACGAACGTCGCGGCCGGCACGGCGCCGACCGATGCGGTGAACGTGCAGCAGCTGAACGACAACCTGTCGGCCGCGTCGAATCAGGCGAAAGGCTACACCGACCAGCGCATCGGCCAGGTGTACAACGCGTTCAACGACCTGAAGAAGGACATGTACGGCGGCGTGGCATCGGCAATGGCGGTGGCCGGCCTGCCGCAACCGACGGGTGCGGGCCGCTCGATGGTCTCGGCGGCCACGTCGAACTATCACGGCCAGCAGGGTTTCGCCGCCGGGTACTCGTACGTGACGGAAAGCAACCGCTGGGTCGTCAAGGCGTCGGTGACGGGCAACACGCGTTCGGACTTCGGCGCGGTGGTGGGCGCGGGTTACCAGTTCTGACGTCGCTCGCGCAGCATCGATTGACCGGTGGGGCCGGGTAGCGGTTGCGATGCCCGGCACCGGCCGGAAATCCGTGGCCCGGGGTGTGTCTGTCGCCCCCGGGCCATCGACGCTTGATGCGTCGCGACGATCGATAGGGCCACGCCGGGCGTATTCGGGTGTCGATGTCGCTTGCCGTACGCTCCACTCTCACATGGGCAACACCGCAAGAATGGAATCGGATTCGATCCGAAGACGAAGGCTTGCGAAGCGGCGAAGACATAGGGCGGCATGCGGCATGTCGTTTTCAACGATGGCGTTCCGGCACATCCCGGCCGAATGCGAGTAGCGCGATCCGCAGCGATCACCCCCGCACCCCGACCCTCGGTTTCACGCGGGTTCGCGCGCTGTCGAACCGTGCGTTCAATGCGAGTTGTCGAATGTGAGCATCGGCTCGTATTCTGGATTCGTCGGGCGGAACGGCATGGGGCCGCCGCCGATCAACGCATGACAGAGACTCGCCATGACTGCCATTACGCAAACCATGAAGCTCAATCACCTGAGCTTCCCTTCGGCCGACACGCTGGCGACGGCCCGATTCTTCGAGCGGCACCTCGGCTTCACGATCGCGGGAAGCTGGGATAAATCCTGGATCCTCAAGCGCCCGGGCTTCGACGTCGTGATCGATCACGCCGGCGACGACGTGCCCGCATGGCCGACGAATTTCCACGTCGGGTTCGAACTGCCGAGCCTGGATGCCGTGCGCACGTTGTTCGAGCGCTTCAGGGAAGAGGGCGTCGAGATGGCGACGGACGTCTTCAACAACGGGCGCGGTTCGCGCTTCTTCTGCCGCGCGCCGGGCGGCGTGATGTTCGAGCTGAACACGCGCGCGGATGCCGCGCCGGAATATCGCGGCACGTTCGACGACTGACGCAGATAAGCGCCGCGCCGCGCTCAATCGCCAGCGCGGGCCAGCATGTCGACGACCGCACGGGTGCGCGAAGGCCGGGTGATTTCCGTCCAGTGCAGATGCGCGAATTTCGGGTCGTCACGCAGGGCGGCGAACTTGACGCGATTCTTGGCGAACGTGGTGTACGACCACAGCAGCACCGACTCCCGGGAGAATGCCATCCGCAGCGACTCGCGATTCCCGTGCGAAAGCTCGGTGCGCATGAGCCCGCGGCTCAGCGTGCGCCAGAGCACGCGGGAGAACACCGTCCGGCGCCCGAAGTTGAGCCAGATCACGTGCGTGGCTCTCGACCAGAGCACGTCGCGCACGGCGCTGTAGTTCCCGTCGGCGACCCATCGGTCGCCGGCCGTCGCGGCCAGCACGGCGGTCTCGAACTGTTCCGGCGGTACGGCTGTCCAGTCGGGGCCCCAGTAGAGTCGATCCAGCTCGATGTACGGGCAGCCTGCTGCTGCCGCCAGTGCGCTGGAAAAGGTGGATTTCCCCGCTCCGCTGGTTCCAACGACGATGAAGCGCATGTGTTTGACCGCGGTTGAATTTTGAAGCCGCCCATTGTGCCTCACGCGTCGAATCGGCGCTGCGTCTTCGATCGGCTCGCGGCAGCCGGCGCATCCGCTTCACGCATGGCCGGCACGATAGTTCGTCAGCAGGGTGCTCAACCGTTGACTCAGCGCGGGCATGTCGTCGGCAGTGGCCGGCACGTCGTTCGTCACCGCGTGGATCGCCTCGAGCACGATGTCGGGACCGCCCGCGCGATCGCGCGCGACGATTGCCGCGGCCTGCCGTCTGCGCAACGCGTCGTACGTGCGAAGCCCCGTGATGACGTCGGTGCCGTCGATGCTGGCCGCGAGTGCGGCGGCATCGAGTATCGCCTGCCCCGCGCCGTTCGATCCGACGGGATACATCGGATGCGCGGCATCGCCGAGCAGCGTGATGCGACGGTGGCTCCAGCGTGGCAACGGATCGCGATCCGTCATGGGCATCCGCAGCACCTGCGCCGCATTCAGGATGAGCGATCGCACGTCGAGCCAATCGAACTTCCATGAGAGGAACACGGCGGGCACCGATGTCGGCGCGACGATCGCGTGATGCTCTCCGGGCTCGCTGTCGTCGCGCAACTCCAGCACCCAGTTTGCGAGGAGCGCGTCCGGCGCGTCAGGGTCGCGGACAGGATACGCGACCAGTTTCCCGGTCTCGATCCGGCCGCATCGCAGCATCGTCTGCTGGTCGAGGAGTGGAAAGTGTCTCGTCACGCCGCGCCACATGACGATGCCCGACTGCCGGATCCGCGCGGCAACAGGATGGAGCTGCCGACAGACCGCGGAATGAATGCCGTCGCAACCCACCAGCATGTCGCCGCGGGCAGGCGTGCCATGGCAATCGAAATACGCGCGCGCCTCGCGTGCGTCCTGCTCGACGCGAACCAGCCGGTGTCCGAACCGGACGGCATCGGCGCCCAGGCGCCGGTGAACGGCATTCAGGAGCATGTGTTGCAACGCCGCGCGGTGGATCGAGTATTGCGGGAATTCGAAACCGCCTGCGATACCCAGGGGTTCGCTCAACAGGATCTGGCCGGCCGAACTCGCGTACACGGACAGGCAAGGCAGCATGGACGCCTGTCGCAGTTCGCTCGCCAGCCCGAGCCGATGAAGCTCACGCGCGGCATAGGGCTGAATGTTGAGGCCGACCCCCGCAGCCTGCACGGCAGACGCCGCTTCGAACACCTGGCATGCGTACCCGCGTGCATGGAGTTCGAGGGCGAGCGAGAGTCCGCCGATTCCCGCGCCGATGACGATGACGGCTGGCATGTGCAATACGCTTCAGCGTCGAAGGTCCTATTTCACGGCCGCCGGAATGCGGCTGTACTCCGGGTGAACGATCTCGACGACCTGCCGGATCAATTCCTCGAGCGACGCGCGCCCGTCGATGCGCTGCAGCGGGACGTCGGCGGCCAGATGCAGCATGGCGGTCTTGACCAATTGCTGAAACGGCACGAAATCGGCAGGGCGGCCATTGCATTCGAAGAAGTTCATCTCGCGTTTTCGCCGATGCGCGATCTCGAGCGGCGTGTCGAGGAACAAGACCTTTTCGGGTTTCGGAAGCGATTGACACACCGAATAGAGAAACGGGGCAGCCATGTCCAGGACTTTCATTTTGGCCGCGAACTTGTACCAGTAGGAATCCACGATGACCGGGCGGCCCTGGGCCAGCGCGGGACGAACGATCATGTCGTACTCGAGCGCGGCGAGGTAGCAGAACTGCGCGGCGCGCGAATGGGGGCCCAGGCGTCGCAACGTCTCCGGTGGATCCAGGTCCGGCAGCAGGTCGGGAAACAGCGTGACCGACGAAAACTGCTTCCAGTGCGCGATCGTGATGTCGGGGTAACGATCGGCAATGGCGTTCAGTAGCGTCGTCTTGCCGCTGGCGTCCACGCCCAGGAGGCAGAAGAACGGGCCGGTTTCAGGCATGCGATCCCTCGCTGTGAAGAATGGGCCTACGGTTTCGGCATCGGCGGCGACTGGACCTTGCGCGCGATCCCGTGCAAGACATAACCGATTGCACTCGGCTGGACTGCCATGATCTGCGGCGATTTCCGCTTGTACCAGACGGTTTCCGGCCGGCTTTGCAGAATGACCAGGTCATCGGGGCGGGACCGGTGGCGGTCGATGGCCCACTCGATGTCCTGCGGAACGTCGAAGTGCCGTTCGATCCGCTTGGCGATGCGCGCCAGCGCGACGATCTCGTCGGTATCGAGGCAGGCGGTGTGCTGCTTCCCGGCAGGAATCGGCACACGGCGGACCCGATCGCGGTCGTGATCGATCGCATACTCGACGTGCTTCGCGGACAGATGCCGTTCGATGACTTCCAGCGTGACCTTGTCGACCACGTATCGATCGGGCGTGGTCTCTCCCGTGACGACACTTTCCCCCAGCCCCCAGTTGCCTTCGATCACGATTTTCGAGCGATCGCCGTTGGCGGGATTCAGCGTGAAAAGGACGCCGGCCGATCGGGCATCGACCATTTTCTGGATGGCGACACCGATCAACGCGTTTTCGTGCGGAAAGCGGACCTTCTGCCGGTAGGCAATGGCCTGGGGCGTGTAAAGGCTGGACCAGCATTTCCGGATCCTGGCCAGCACGTTGTCGGCGCCGCGTATCCACAGGTAAGTCTCCTGCTGCCCCGCAAAGCTGCTGTGCGCGAGGCATTCGGCCGTCGCGCTCGAGCGCACGGCGACAGGAAGATCGACGACCCCGCAAGCGGCGGACAGTCTGGCATACGCATCGGCAATCGCGGTTTCGATGGCGCGCGGGATCTCGACGGATTCGATCAGTCGCCGTATCGCCTGGCTCGTTGTCCTCAACGACGCGAGATCGTCGACCACGACGCGGGCGAGCAATCCGTCGAGCGCCTGCGCCGCGAGCGGGCCGAGCAGCGCTGCGTAGACGTCGGTCGCAACGGAGAAACCTGCGGGAACCGGAAAGCCGGCGCGCATCAGTTCGCCCAGCCGCGCACTTTTTCCGCCCACACGGGCGAGCAGTGCGAGGCTGCATTCGGGGAGCGGGCGGATCCAGGCCCGTGCGTCGTTCGGCGGCGAGCTCATGAGAGGATCTGAACCGTTCCCGAATCGCCGTTGACGCGTATGCGCTGCCCGGTCTTGATCAGCCGGGTCCCGAAGCCGGTGCCGACGACCGCCGGCAAGCCGTACTCGCGCGAGACGATGGCGGCATGGCACATCACGCCGCCGACATCCGACACGGTGGCCTTGATCCGGCTGAAGACAGGGGCCCAGCTTGGCGAGGTGACCGGGCAGACGAGAATCTCCCCGGGCTGGACTTCGTTGAGCTGTTCGGTGCGATTGATCACGCGAACCGGCCCCTCCACGATGCCGGGCGACGCCGCGCAGCCCTTCAGCTCCCGTTGCTCGCCGTCGGCGGACTCGATCCCGAGCCAGTTGCTCACCGTCTCCTGCGTGATGCCCCAGAGCATGATCATCAGCGGATCGGTGATCGATTCGGGCGGCGTTCCCAGCGCGGGTGGCGGCGGCGACTGGCGAAAGCGCGCGTAGATGTCCCGGCGCTGCTCGATCTCGTCAGGCCAGATGCGCGGCCCGCGTGCGTCTGCACCGACCGACCATGCGGCGATCAGGTCGTAAAGCGCCGCCTGGATTTCATAGCGGTTCAGAAAGAAGATGTCGTCCGTCGACGCAATGAAGCCATGGTGAACGAGGATCTTCCCGAATTCACGCATCTTTTGCCAGAAGACGGTGTGGTGCCAGTGTTCGACGAAGAAATTGTGGTTCTCGACATACGGATACACCGTTCGGGCCAGGTTCAGCAGATCCGCGAACACCGTCCGGTCCGCGTCGTGCTTCACGAGCTGCGCGTACTCGGTCGTGATGCGGTCGCGTTCGCTGCGAATGGCGTCGAGGGGCCGGTCGATGTTCTCGCCTTTTTCGAGCTTTTCGATGTAGCCGCGCAGCGCGACGAACGGAAACGACAGGTCGTCGATCCAGCTGCGATCGTGATGATAGAAACCGGTGCCGGTGGAAAAATTGAACCAGGGCTGCTTCGCGTCATCCAGTGCGCGGCACCATTGCCTGCCGTGCTCCGTTTCCTGAAGCTCGGCAAGTATCGCCGGCGGGGCCGCGTCCCGCTTGAGCACGGGCGCGATGTCGAGGGCGACGGCCAGGCGCGCGAGCGTCCTCAATTCGTCGTCCGGACGAAACAGCACGACGTCGATCCCGGATACCATCTGCGCAACGGTCTGGTCGGAAATGCCCGGAAACGCCTGCTTGCAGAATTCCAGAAAGGTCAGGTACGCGGCGTACCCGAGATTCAGCATCTCGAAGTGGTATTGCCAGATCTTGAGCAGATTCTCGATGGTGCGGTTGTAAGCTTCGAGCAACCGGTAGCCGGAGGCCACGCCCTGACCCTCGGTGACGACCGACTCCGCCTCGAGCTCGGGCAGATCGCCGATCGCGATCGCTTCGAGCGATTCGATGTGGGCTCGGGTCTTGCGCAGCCACTGCTCGTAGAGCTCGGCCCAGTGCTCGAAGTAGTAGCCGGCGCGCCGTCTGAAATGTTCGGTGCGTTGCTCGATCAACGCAGGATCGGTGACCGAGTTCGGGCTCAGGTACAGGTATCCGTTCACGATGCGCTGGTCGATACCGAGCGCGGACGGCATGACGAAGACGCGCGTATTGTATTGCGACAGCGCGACCCAGATCGCTTCGCAGATGATCGCGTCGAACGGGTACAGCGGCTCGGCATGATGTATCCGGTCCGCAAACCAGAATCGCCGCTCCTCCGATGCCCGGCGTTCTTCGCTGAAGACGTGATAGTACGGATAAAGCCGCTGCCAGCCTTCGCATCCGGACGGCACCGCGACTTCGAACGGACTCGGGAATTTCCCGTGCGACGAACGGTTCATGTTCGATCCTTGGTTCGCGTTGCCAGGTGGAGGGTGTAACGGGCTGCTGTCCCGTTGCCGTGCCGCTCAGGTCGAAGCAGTCAGGCCCGCGTCGCCGACCGCGTGCAGCACGCGATCGAACATCCCGGCCGTTTCGCCGTCGTGCGTCCCGTGCATGTTCGCTTGCGCTTCTTCGGCGGTCGTGACGCCGTCGAACAGGAAGACGAGCGCCGCTTCCCGGGCAGACAGGTTCACGACCGTACCGAATTCGTTCAACCGCGCGATCTTCATGCCGTCGCCCGACAACGAGAAATCGACGTCGAACTCGAGTGACGGAAGCGGGGACGTGGCGACCGGCGCGCCGGTGCCGACCCAGTCACGATTCCGCGGCTCGCCGAATCGCTTCCCGGCCACGCTGCATTCGGCCCAAAGAAATGCCGCGCGGGCGAATGCCGCGATGCGGCGCGCGTAGGCGCGCGACGCGGCCCTTTCCGGATGTTCGGGCGTGCGCTGCAGGTGCCAGAGCTGGTCCGCGGCGCTCAGTCCCGTGGGCCGGCCAAGGAGTTCGCGTTCCCAGCCGGGAGGCAACTGGTCCAGCGTGCGGCTGCGCCACTTGGATAACGGGTTGGTCCGGCCGTAACCGGCGAGCAACGCATCGATCGCGTGGCCGAGCAATTTCTGCGCGGCGAACGCCAGCGTGCGATAGTCGCCGGTTTCGTCATATCCCACCATGTCGATCTGGATCGTTCGCCCTGCGTGCCGCGCGACTTGCAACTTGAGCCTGGCGAGCGCCGTGTCGGATGGCCGGAATGCCGCGTCGGAGCGTGTCTCCGACGGGTTGCGCAGCAGTTGTCCATGACGCAGCCGGTGAAGCAGAAGACGCTCGTCAAACGAAAATTTCGCGGTATCGGAAACGTCCCAGGGCTGGCGGGACCACTGATCGAGTCGATCGATCAGGCGCTCGATCACGGCGTCCGGAAAGATCCGGACATCCACCACGCATTTGCCCAGCGCCCAGATGACCTCGTCCTGCGGCGGCAGCGCGGACGCCGGGCGGGAGGTGATCAGGAGCACGTCGAGATCGGACTTGCGGCTTCCCATGCCTTCGGCCAGCGAACCGACCGCGAGCAGGATGTCGTCGTCGTCGAGTCCGACCATGTCGGCAATGCTGGTGCGGACGGACGGCAGGTCGGTCTCGCCCAAATGCAGAAATTCTTCCACATTCATGTCGTGCCCCGTGATGCGCGTGTTTTATTCTGGCCGGAATCGCGTACCGATCCGGAACGCTCTGCGCGAGTCAGTCGAACACTTTCTTGTCCAGTTCCTGCAACGTGATGTCGTTGAAGTCGCGGAATCGCTTCCGGAACAGGGTGTGGATCTTGTCAGCCGCGACGTGCGCCGCATGTCGTTCGATCAACATGCCGGTATAGGCCACGTGACTCAACTCGTCGCGCAGGAGCGTATCGAGCAGCTTCACGACCTGCACAAGCGTGTCGGGCGGACAGTGGACGGTCAGTGCGTCGCGCTGCAACAGGTGATGGATCGTCGTTCTGATCTCGGCGATATTCATCTGGATGAAATCGTCGACGCTGGGCGGCCTTCCGTACGGCGACCCTTCGACCACGAACAGCGATTGCGCCATCGAGTAACCCGGCGAGAGCTGTCGCAGTTCCGTGCGAAACGCCGCGCTGACCGCGCCGGGAAAGGTCAGGTCCAGCAGCTTCAGATAGAACAGCGCATGACCCGACTCGTCGACCGCATGGCGTTTGAGGAGCTGCTGCTCTTCCCCTTCTTCGGCGGAAGCCGCCATCGACCACAGGCGAGTCGCGCCGTCGCCTTCGCGCTCGGCATTCGTGATCAGCGATGTCGCGAGCCATTGCTTGTTTTGCGACGCGCCGCGGTATGCCGCCGCATACGCACGCGTGCCGTACGGGGGCTCATCCTCCAGCGCGGCCAGGAGAGCCGACAAATAAGTCGGGCACCGATCATCGAGACCCGACTGCGACAAAGCGACCCTCGCGGCGATGAATATCCGTTCGCTGGTCTCATCGGCGTCCAGCAATGCGTCGATCGGCAGCCCGTCTTCTGACGGAACAGTTGCGGAGCCAGCGAGCATCATCGCAGGTTCACCTTAGAGAGATTGGGAACAGGGATCGAAGGGCGCGTTGAGTGCGACGAACGCGCGATCGGCGTTGGGGAATTTCGCTGCGATTGCGTCGAGCGTTTCCTGATCGAGCACCAGCTTGCCGTTCTTGATGTGACCGGAAAGCACGATGCCAAGCCGGTTTTCCTCGATTTTCTTGGCTGCATCGAGTACATCGTCCTTGTGGTATTGCGACATGTTTTTCCCCTTTTTTCGAGTGGTTGACGTAACGCGCCTGGAATGAATCGGCCCCGGCGCGCTTTACAAAGCTAATTCATGGCAAGTCGTTGTCAAGGAAATTTGGGTGGTGGATTGGATGCCGAATCGACGGCTGGAAAATCGGCATTTCCTTATGGAATAAATGAATGAATTGTTCAGCATTTCAGTTTGTCGAAGGGCGGGTGTCGACCGGATGGCGGTTTGCCGTAAGTCGATCGACGGCGGCACGAAAGATGGATGGTCGACGGTAGCTGCGCGGGCGTGAAACGGGAGCGCAGTGGATTAAGCAAGTGATACAGATCCGGAGATTGTCCGGATCGATCGACGTGCGTTAGCAGTGAAGACTGTGACAACGGATGCGGAATGAAGGGGATCGATTTGGCTCGACCTTTTTAATTGCCGGTTTTCAAGTGACGGATCGTGCCGGCATCACTATCATGGAAATCGATCGGAAGTCTCCGGCATGTTCGAATGGTCATCCCGGCGAGTGCAGTGCGCGAAACGCAAACACAGGCAGGCGCGATGGAACAGGATCTTCAGGGCGTCGAATCGGAAGACCGTGAGGGGCGCGAGGATGTCTTCGATCCGGGGTTGCTGGCGGATTGGCTGGCCAGTTCCGGATATGGAGAGTTTGTCGCCAACTTCGACCCGCTCGTACCAAGACCGAATGCGTGGCGGGCCTGGCGGGCGTCCATTCCCGATTCACTGAAGCCCGCGGTCGATTTGTTCCTGATGAACGAGACGGTGGAAGCGGATGCGGTGCCTGAATCCCTTCAAGCGTTGATGCCGGCGTTGCTGGACATCGGGCTGGTTGTCGCACTCGCCGGAAACCGGATCGCGACACCGGGGCTCGTGATTTTGCCGGTGTGGGGCAACTGGTTGATTTGCGAACGGCCCGGCCCCAATCCGGCGTTCTATTTCGGCGAAGACTCCGTCGCGTTATTGGCGCGCATGCTGCCGCGTAGCGGTGGGGACTGCCTGGATCTATGCACGGGCCCGGGCTTGCACGCGCTGCACTGCGCGCGATTCGCGAGACGCGTGGCGGCCGTCGAGATCGATGCAACGGCGGCCCGGCTCGCGTGGATCAATGCGCGGCTGAACCGCGTTGCCGATCGCGTCGAGGTTTTTCACGGCGATCTTTATCAGCCCGTCCAGGGGCGGCGGTTCCACACGATCGTTGCGAATCCTCCTCTGTTGCCGTATCCGGATGCGCTGCCGCCGCCGCAGGTCGGATACGCCGGCCCGGACGGGTTTCGCATTCTCGGTCGCATCCTCGCAGGATTGCCGCACGCGTTACATGACGGTGGCGTCGCCCAGTTCATCGGGATGACGCTCAGCGACGGGCGCATGCCCGTGATTGCCGACCGATTGAGCAGCATTGCGAAGGGATCGGCCATGTCGATTCGATTCAGTGCGTTGTCCCACAAGCGGCTCATGCCGGGCGACGCGTACTTCGATCTTGTGGCCGGCAGCATGATGCGCGTGTCCGGAATGGGCGATGCCTTCGTCAAGGAAGCGCTCCGGACCATGCTGGCAAGTCAGAAGTGCAGCCATCTCTGCACGTTTTTTCTGCACGTGGTGCCGAGCAATGGGCAATTCGACCTCGTCGACGTATCGCAGCCCGATCGGCCGGGATTCTGGTACATCTGAGCAAAGGCCGGCATGACGACACTGATCAAGATCGGAGGCAGCCTCATTCCCGGGCACATCGAGGCGCTGTGTGCGTCGCTTCGCGACGTCGCCGCCGAATACCCGATCCTCCTGATCGCCGGTGGAGGAGAACTCGTCGATGTCATACGGTCGTACCGGAAGAGACTGACGCTGAGCGATGAAACGGCCTATTCCATGGCGGTGCTTGCGATGGATCAGCATGCGTATCTGCTGGCGGAGATGGGCGGATTCGAGGTTTCCCGCTCGATGCGGGAATTGATGAAACGACGGGCCATTCCCCAGGTTTTTGCGCCGTCCGGCTTGCTTCTGAATGTGCCGATCAACGACGTCGTCGACATCGACCGGATGACGTCGGATACGATCGCCGCGTTCGTCGCCGGGTGGCTGGGGACCGACCTGATCATCGCAACCGATACCGACGGCATATATAACGCGGATCCCGATGTCGTCCCGGATGCGACGCTGCTCGAACGCGTCCGCGCATGCGAACTGACGCAGGCGACATCCGTCGACGCCGAAGCGGTCAGGATGATTCGCCGCTGGAACGTCAGGACACGCGTGGTGAACGGCACCGTACCCGATCGCCTGGTGCGATGCTTGCGCGGCGAACCGACGCGCGGGACGGAGATCGTGCTCGACTGACGTCGGCAACACACGCGTGCGCCGGACACCGGGCGACGGAGAGCCGCTGCGCACGGTTCCTCGCGTATCCGGACCCGGTATACGCCGGCAAGCCGCATCGAAATCGATACCCTCTGTTTGCGCGGACATTCCGCAGCGAGAGGAAGCGAGACGCACACATGCTGTTCGCCACGCCGAGCCGCTCGAACGAAAGATTCGTAGACGGCATTTTCTCGTGCGCGGTTTGTCAGGCGTTCACTACGCGTTCAAAGACATCGTCATCAAAAACGAGAATCGTGTCGACATTAACAAATTGCATTTGCCAATCCGGGGTGGCAACAATCAAAATCAATATTTAATAAAGCAAATAGTATCTGCCGCCTTACCCGGGCTTCACCTCGTCCGTCCTGCCCGACCCGCGCCGCGCACCGCCTTGCCCGCGCCACATCAGGCTCGCCACGCTCATTCCGTCGACGCAACGTTGCCGATACAGCCATCGCGGCCGACGAGATCATTTCATATTTCTCACCAAATCATGAATCGATTCACATCGGCGACAGTAAAAATTAACCTGTCAGAAAATATCTTGTAATTATAAAAATGACCTTCTAGCATCCCTCTGCGGTTCGTGACATGTTTTACATCAAAGTCTGTACTTGATGCATTCCTCTAACATCACCCATCCATAACCTGGGGGATTACATGAAGAAACTGTCTCGTCTGCTGTCCATCACCGCGATTACCGTCGCGAGTCTCAGTGCTTTTGCGCAGGCCGGCGACCCGTCGGCCACGGTCGACAAGGCCCTGCAACTGATTCAGCAGAACCCGTCCGCCTTCAGTCTCGCAGCCGGCGGCGCAGCACGCACGTTGAAGTTCGCGGGGCCGCTGGCGAGCGCGCCGACGGACGGCGATCAGTTCCAAGTGCGCGACGTGATCGTCGATCCCGACGGCACCGAGCACGTGCGTTTCGATCGCTTCTACGCGGGCCTGCCCGTGATCGGCGGTGACGTTGTCGTCCATTCGAGCAAGGGGCAGTTGAAGCAGGCGAGCGTGACGCAGCTCGCGCCGATCAATCTGGCCGGTACGATCGGCAAGGTCGGAGACCGCTCCGTGGTACGCAACGCACCCGACATCGGCGCCGCCAGGGTCAAGCGCATCGCAGCCGCGCGTTTCGACTCGGACGTGCGCCGCGTCGACGACGCGGAACTCGTCGTGTTCGCACGCGACGTCACCCCGACGCTGGCCTACGCGGTGCGCGTGTACGGCAAGGCGACCGATACGCACGGCGATGCCGTGCTGTACTACGTCGACGCGCGCACCGGCACCGTGCTCGACGCACAGGACCTGATCAAGACCGCCGCCGCGACCGGCACCGGCCGCTCGTTGTACTACGGCAACCTGACGCTCACCACGGACCAGACCGGCACGAACGCGTACCGGATGCTCGATCCGGGCCGCGGCTCCGGCTCGGTCTACGACGGCCGCGGCCTGACCTCGGACGACGTCGAGCAGGCGACCGACCTGCCGATCTTCACGAGCAGCACGAACGTGTGGGGCAACAATACGACCACCGACCGGCAGACCGTTGCCGCGGACATCGATTATGGTCTCGCGTTAACTTGGGACTACTACAAGACTACGCACAACCGCAATGGCATCTTCAACGACGGCCGCGGCGTGAAGAGCTACGCTCACGTTGTGTTCAATACCGGCAGCGGCACGACCGGCGCGAATGCGGCATGGCTATCGTCGCACGTGATGGTGTACGGCGACGGCCAACCGGGCACCCGTCTGCCGAAACCGGTCGTTTCGGTCGACGTCGCCGGGCACGAGATGAGTCACGGCGTGACCGAGGCCACGGCCAACCTGAACTATTCGGGCGATGCGGGCGGCCTGAACGAGTCCACGTCCGACATTTTCGGCACGCTCGTGAAGTACTACGCCAACAACCCGAACGATCCCGGCAACTACGTGATCGGTGCGCGCGTGGTGAGCGGCGGCCTGCGCAAGATGTACAAGCAGGATCTCGACGGCCGGTCGTTCAGCTGTTACCCGTCCGGTGGATTCTCGTGGTCGAATCCGCGCCATGACCCGCATTACACGTCGGGCGTCGGCAACCGCCTGTTCTACCTGCTGGCCGAAGGCCCGACGGTGCCGTCGACCGATACCGGCCTGACGAAGTCGCAACTGGTCTGCAACGGCGACACGACCTTCAGCGGCCTGGGCCGCGAGAAGGCCGGCAAGATCTGGTACCGGACGCTGACCGTGTATCTGAACGCCAACTCCAGCTACCCGAACGCACGACGTGCATCGATCCAGGCGGCGAACGACCTGTACGGCGCGAATTCGGCCGAAAGCGCGACGGTTGCTCGCGCCTGGAGTGCGGTCGGGGTGAATTGATGGTGCGTGCCCGAGTGCGTTGAACGCCCGAGGATCGCGTGGCGGTATTGCGTATCGGAGAAAGGGGCGCCGATCGAGGCCACGCGACACTCGGGCGAATGACGTACGGATGTTGATCAACCGCCTGCGATGGCAGGCGGTTGATCGTTGGAATCCGGCTTTCATCACGTTCGCGACGTATCCCGTTCGTCGGTGCCGCGTGCCGACACGGTCGCGCCGGCAGCCATTTGCGTGATTCAACGTGATCCGTTCCGTTGCAGCCATGGCAGCCGGCTTCCGCAGGGACCGCTACGGCATCAACCGATCGAGCAGCGGCGACCGGAAGATCCGGTGCGGGTCGTAGCGTTCGAGGGTCGCGCGCGCCGCATCCCAGCTGCTCGACGGCGGCTGGCCTTCACGATGCAGGTTCGGGATCGTGGTGGCGAGCATCGTGCCGTCCTGCCAGGCGGCCGTGTCGGTATAGCCCCAGCCCTTCGACCATTCGGGGCGCAGCGTCGCATACGAACCGGTGTAGTTCGCGAGCATCCATTGCTCGATCTCGCGATAGAAGCGATCGGCGCCCGGCGTGGTCGGTAACGTCAGGATATCGAACCAGACGGCGATGTCCCATTCGGGATGATCCGGGCGCGGCTTGAGCGCGGACAGCGCGGGAACGACCGCGCCGGCACCGGCATCGGTCGGCTTGTCGAGACCTGTGACACGGATCTCGACGGGACCGTTGATCGGGTACTCGCCGCGTGCCTTGTACGCGTCGATGCGATTCTGATAGAACTGCACGAATTCGCTGATCACGCGCTGCACGTCGGCACGCCGCGCCAGGATCGCGTAGCCGTTTGCGGTGACGCGCAGCGTCGTCGGCCGAATGTACTGCAGCACGGAGCGCGACCAGCCCCAGATATCCCCGCTGAGCGTGAGCGCGAGGCCGGCGGTCGTGATGGCCAGCTGCGTCTGGCCGAACAACGGCGTCAATGCGCCTTCGCCGCCGATCACGATCCGCTTGACGAGATCCGAGATGGACTGCGAGATCGAATCGGAGAACGGATAGTTGTATGGCTGCGTGACGGCGCGCGACAGGAACGGCTTGCTGGGCGTCGGCGTCCAGACCTTGAGCCACGGACTGGCCGTGAACGGGAACCAGATCGCTTCCATCCGGCCCGAGCGGTCGAGAAACGACGCGATCGTGCGGCCCGGCGTGCCGGCCGGCGCAAAGAGTTCGGAAGCCGGAATGTCGACGAAGCTCTGGCAGCGCAGTCGCTGGTTCGGGCCGGCGGTCAGCGTCACTTCGACGACGAACGTCATGCCGATGTGTGCGAGGAACGCGCCGATGTCGGGATCGCTGCGCTCGAACCGGCGCAGCACGTATTGCTGGCGGGCCGGATCGAACACGACCGCGGTCAGCGCGACCACGAGATTGCTCAGCGAGCCGTAGGTGTGGCCCGGTTGCAGGGTTTCACCGGCCGCCGGCACGGCGGTGCCGTGCGCATCGATCGCGAGCGCACCGCCGAGCGTGATGCCGCCCGGGGCAGGCGCGGCGATCACACCGAGGTCATATTGCTCGAGCGTCGCGAGCAGCGCCTCCAGCGAGATGCCTGTTTGGGCGGTGACGCGCGCCGGACGCGCCGACGTGTCGACAGAGACGGCCGTCAGCGACTTCGTCGTATCGAGCAGCACGAGCTTCGCGGCGCCGACGCTTGGGTCCAGCGTCAGCGGCGACCAGTTGTGCATGTAGCCGCGCGGGCGTATCCGGTAGCCGTTCGCGCGCGCCCAGTTGACCGTCGCGACGACGTCGTCGGCGGAGCGCGGCGCGGCGGTCCATACGTCCTGCACGGCGATCTCGCCGCTCCAGTTCTGGAACGCCTGCTTGTAAAGCGGGATGTCGGCCGGGAAGCCGGGCGGTGTCGCGCCGGCCGTCTGCGCGTGCGCCGCAATCTGGTACAGCGGTGTCCAGCCGGTGACGATGCCGGCCGCCGCGAGCTTCGCCATGTCGGCCAGGAAGGCGCGACGCGGCGCAGGTTCGTCTCGGAAGTCGTGACTCATGGTGTGCTCCAATTTTTGGAATGGTTGTGCGGATTGAAAAGACGACAAGTGGCGCGGTGAGACTCGTGTGGCAATTCGAGCAGGCATGCCGCGCGGGAAGTGTCGTGCGTCGGCGAGCCGGGATTGAAAAGGGCGGTGCGTTCGGCAATGCGCAGCCGCGCGTCATCACGGACGTTTAAAAGGAAATCGAAAAATCGCCGGGCGACTTCTTCAATTGGCCTTCGACATGTCCTGTCGGCGAGCGGATAGGGAGATTCGAATGAATCGTGCGAGGCGTAGTGCTGGCCGCGACGATCGATAAAAGATTATTTAATATGAATATTAAATTTCATGTTTCGCTTTTTTAAATAAACCAACCCGAAGTTCAAGATTGCTCGACGATTCATCGTTTATTCCGCCGGGGAGCGTAGCAATTTATCTTTCAGATGACAAGTGGTGGAGTTGACAGATTCATTGCGCTTCATTATGGAAATTTTATGACGGACGATGACTTCGCCATTTGTGGATATTTTGCAACGCCGGTATTGGCGGCGCCGAAAATGTCATTCGCAGCGATTTTTATCGGTTGAAGGCGTAATCGGCGGCGCGCAGCCGCAGCCGGGCGACGGCAATTATGCTTTGTGGTTGCGTAGATTGAAGTGATCGTTGAGTGAATCGAAATAATTTTGGGAAGAAAATGCATGAGACCAGGTCGGCGAGTGAGAAGGATGTGATTAAATTTTCGAATCTCTCTTTCGAATGGGGCTTTCGGATGAAAATCCGTGGTATGCGCCGCCTGGGAGATTATTACAAAATTTCGTGGTAAACAGACGCTGGTTTATCAGGCGCATTCATGATCTGGCTCATGGACAGCATGCGGATCGATCGATTTCCGGATTGCGGGCGGTGTTGATTTAAAAAATAGATTCAAGGCCAACTGCAAATGCTTTGAATCGTCGCTATCATACGCGGCTGGGATATGCGTGGATCAAATTCAATGGAAAGAATCGTTTCGTTTTGTGATCGATATTTTCGTTGAATTCGCCGGGAACGTGCCTGTTCCGGGCCGGCATCGAGTTTTCCAATTCAGGTATTCGGTACGTCCGGTGGCAGCGCGTTTTCATCCAGCAACGCTCATTGATCGAAATGCACGTTTCAACTGCCTGGCGCTTCGCCGGCAATGATCGTCCATTACGGAGGAAACATCGTGCCTGTTTCACGCTTGTCATCGGGCTGTTCGGTCGTCGGTGACGGGGCTGCGCACGCCGTGCCCGAAGATCGTTTGCGCGCGCGTTGCGTCCTCCGGATCGCGGGCTCGCCCGCGCGGGTGTTGCGCCACGTCCTCAAGCACGCACAACAAGGAGAGTCAGATGGTTGCGATGTTCGCGAAGCTCGGGAAGGTGATTTCGAGCGCCGGCAGTGAGCGGTTCGCATCCGACATGCATGCATTGCTGGTCGAATCGATTCCGCTCGCGATTACCCGGATGACTGAATGGACGCTCGACGAGCCGGCGGGTGAAGTCGTCCGCGTACAGTCGCTCGGCGCGTTCGGCTCGCCGGGCGACGACGGGCGCGGCGGCGGGCCTAACGCGCACGGCGAGCGGGAACCGGCAGCGCATCCGCCGTTGAACCGGATCCTGGCCGCCAGCGACCGGCAACTCATTCACATCAATCCGCTGATGCGGTGCGGCAACGGCGGCGAGGTCGCTCCGTTGCGCGGGCCAGGCGGCGGATTTCAGTGCCATCTCGTGTCGGGCAAGGCGAATCGCCGCTACGTGATCTCGCTGCATCGATCGGCATCGCATTGCGATTTCTCGTTGCAGGAGATGTCGTTCCTGAAGAATTTCGCCGATACGCTGCTGCCGCTTGTCGAGTGGCATGCGTCGACGCGCCGGCACGGCGAGCGCGAATGCGCGACGTCGCGCGGTGCGACGGCGGGCCTGCCCGGCGTCGAGGCGCTGCGCCACGAGTTCGAATCGCGGCTCGCGCGCGCGGCGGTCGTGCTGTCGGCGCGCGAAAGCGAAGTGTGCCTCGGCCTGCTCGCGGGCAAGATGCTGCGTGAAATGGCAGGCGAGCTCGGTGTGAAGGAGAGCACGGTCGAGACATACATCAAGCGCGCCGCGGTGAAGCTCGGCATCAGCGGCCGGCACGGGCTCACGAAATGGATGATCGACGATTACGTGCCGTGCGCGTCGGCGGCGTGACGCCGCGCGCCGCGCGTCGATACCCGACGCGCGACGAACGCCGCCGGCCGACGGAGCGGGATTGCTGCCGCGCGTGTCCGCGCCGGCGCTCGTCGTCACAGTCGATGACGGCGATGCCACGGGTGCGGCAGCCCGGTCTGCGTCGCCGGCCGGATTGCCGGCGTGCGACTCGACGTGGCGGCCGGCGGAAGCCATCCCATGTCGTTTCGTGCGTCGCCTGCGACGGCGTCGCGCACGCTGCAGTGACTGACACGCCATATACGATGCGCGCCACGCGGCCGGGCGCGCGTGTTCGGACCGCGAGCCTTCAGGTGCCGATGCGCGGCGATGCACGGTCGTGCCGTACGCTTGTCGCGCTGTCCCGATCTGCTTCCGTCGCGGTTCCGGCCGTCTCGTCGAGCATCCAGCGCGTCAGGCCATGGCGCCCGCCGAAGCCCAGCTTGACGGCTGCCCGCTTCAGGTAGGTCTCGACGGTGCTTTCGCGCAGCGCGAAACGCGTGGCGATGGCGGGCACCGTGTCGCCGGCCAGCAGCGCCGTGCATGCCTCCATCTCGCGCGTCGACAGCTTGACGCCAGCTTGCCGCAAACGGTCGGCGAACCGCCGCGCCACGCGCTCCCGGCCCGATTGCGTCGCCGGCGGCGCGGCGGCGGTCGCACGGGCGGCCGGCGGAGCCGAATCGAGCGCCGCGACATGGCTCTCGACGATCGGAAACAGCACGTGCGAGAGCTCCTTGAGGAAGGTCTGCTCCTGCGGCGAGAAATCGTCGAACGTATCCGTGCGATACAACGAGATCACGTAATAGTGGCCCCGCTTGCGGGTCACGAGGTGGACGTGCACGCAAGGCGGCGGCACGATTTCCGCCTGCATGAGGACGAAGCGGTCGAGTAGCGCGTGGGCCGGGCCATGGCCGGCGAGCGTGTCGTCGACGTGCAGGCGGCTCGCGCCCGGGCGCGGCGGCATCTGCGGCCCGCAACGGGCGGCGGCCGGGCCGGCCTTCGCGAGCGTCGCGCCGACCGCGCCGAGGCTGCGCACCCGGGGATCACCGTCGGACGCGGCGTCGGCCGCGAGTTCCGAAATGCGGATCTCGTCGACGGGCACCGCCGCCGAGATCAGGTTGTACATCATGCGGGGAAAGCGTCGGCTCCCGCTGCTCGAGATCGCTTCGCCGACGTGTGCGAACAATCTGCTGAACTCCATGAAGGGATTCCTGGTGAGACGTTGAAGCTGCGCTTGCGCGCATGGATGCGGACATGATTTAAACACCCGGCTGCGAACGCGTCTGTAACGGATTGCCGGGACAGCCGATGAATCGCGGTCGCCGAATCCGGTGCGGCGCACGGCGGCTGTCCCGGTTTTCCGCGACACACGGCGGGCGGCTACGTCGAACGGGCGTCGCGCCCCCACGATTTCGCATGCGTGATCGACACGTCCGGTTGGACCGCTAAATCGAATGGCGGGATGGCCGGGCGTCGCAACGTGCTGCATTGGCTCGAGCGATCGCACACGTGGTTCGATTTCGACGCGTCCGATGTGTGGTCGCTGTGCCGTTCGATCGGCTTCGACTGCTCGGTGCGGGAAGGGCGGGGCGCGTGGGTGACCGGTGCGCGGGGCGCGGTCGTCCGGTCTGCCGTGTCGCGGATCGACGGGCGCCGGCCATCCGGTCGTGAAACGGCGGCACGGACCGGGTGTTCACGGCGCTGCAACGTGTGCACCTGGTCCGCATCCGGATCGCTGCTCATCCTGCCACGTCGGCCCGGACGGGGCACATGGCCGTATCGGAGAAGATGCGGCCGCTATCCAGGCGAATGACTCGATCCGCCAGCTTGAAGTACTGATCGTCGTGGGTAATGATGATGACGCATTTCCCGCGGGACTTCAGATCGGGAACCAGCACTTCGTAGAAAAATCTCTTGAAAACCGGATCCTGATCGGCGGCCCATTCGTCCAGGATATAGATCGGACGATCCTCGATGTACGCGCAAAGCAACGCCAACCGCTTGCGTTGCCCTGTCGATAGCGCCTTGGTGGTCGAGTAGGTCTTGCCGGAAATGTCGATTTTGCCCCCCAATTTCAGGGTCTCGAGGTATTGGCGGGCAAGTTCGATGCTTTCATTGCCGCGATCCGGTCCGATGATGCGATTGAACAAATGGAAATCGGTAAACACCGCGGAGAACAGGTTCCGGTACCGTTCCCTGGCATCGTCGTCGATGATTTCTCCATCGAGGCAAATATGTCCGTCGGTCGGCGCATAGAGGCCGCTGAGTACCTTGCCCAACGTGCTCTTGCCGCTGCCGTTTCCGCCGATGACGTAGACGAGTTCTCCGGCATGAATCGTCATGTTGATGGGGCCGAGCACGAAGTCGGCCGACGACTCGTTGTCACGGTAGTTCATCTTCACGTCTTTCAACTCGATGACCTTCCATGACTTCGCCGACGGGGACGCCACGGTGTCCGGCGCGGATGGTTCGTTGCGCGCGTCCTGCATGTCGTCGATCAGGAAACCGAATTCCGCCAGCCGGGCGAGCGCGGTCTTGCCTTCGGCCACCATCGGCAGGATATTGATCAGCATGGTCAAGGGCCCCATCATGTACAGAACGGCCAGAATGCTCGCCGTGAGTACGGAGGGGTCCACGACGCCGAGCGACGGCACGCCGAAAAGCAGGAATCCGAGCAGGACCGCTACCGTGATCTGGCCGATGCTGTCGCCGCTCATGAACCAGAAGCGTTCTATGTAGTTGAATCCTGCCACGCGCTTCGACGACAGTTCGATCGCGGCCTTGGTAAACCAGCGCCGCCTGGCCCTGTTGAGCTTGAGCTCCTTGATGCCGAACACGAGGCCATGCGTGTATTCATTGAACTGGACAAATTCGTCGCGCACTCTCTCCGTGAAATTGACCGCCTTTCGATAGAAAAACAGATAAAGCACCAGGCCGGCGATCGTCAGGATGATCGTCGAAGCGAAAACAATCCAGGAGAGGTAGGCGAGATAGGCGATGCTGCATATCAGGACGACGGATTGAACGATGATCGTCGGTATGGTGAGCAGGGTCTGGCTCAGCTGCGGAATGTCTTGCGTCAGCATGGTCAGGACATTGGGCGCGCCGCGTCTGTCGATTTCATCCAGCGGGGTCGCCAGGATCCTTTTGCACAGGTTGACGCGCAATCTCGTCATCACTTTCATGCAGGCATAGGAGGGCATCACGGCCGCACTGGTCCTGCAGACCACTGCGATGACGTTCACCGCGACGAATATCAGCAACAGCGTCCGTCGATCATCCTGGTCGTGCAGCGCCCTGCTGATCAATCCGACGCCCACGATCGAGGCGATGCCGCTGACGAGCCCCGTCAGGACCGTGCCGAGCGTCAGCCAGGGATGACTGCGCCACATCAGGGTGACGGCCGAATGCCACGGTGGCGATTTATTTTGAGCGGAATCCATGAGTTGCCAATATGACTCAGTTGATCAGGTGGCTGAGTTCGACATTGCTTGCCGCTGATCTCAACCTCGACGAGGTTTCGTGCTTGCCCAGGAACGTGATGCTTTCCACGATTTCCAGCGGCGAGTCGGAAAACAGGATGCAGCACTTCAGCAGGCGCTGCGCACGGGCCCAGCCGACGCCGGTCGAATCGGCCACGCTGCGCAACGCGGCGTCGACCGAGGCGGCCGTCCAGCTGTCGGCCCGTGTCAGCCGCGATTCGATCAGCTGAAGAAAGTGCACGAGCGAGCGGGGATTGCTTTCGATGCTGTACATGAGGAGGTAATCGATCCGCAATTTCTTCGTGATCAACGGAAAAATCAGGTCGATCACGCCGGCAGTCGATTCGCATTTCCCATAAGCCAGTGAAATCGCCTCGCCGAGCTTGCAGTCCCGGTGAAGCGTATCCAGCGCGGCCTGTACGAACGCCGCTTCGAGGTCAACGGTGGTGATTTGCATGATCTTCAATAGCCTGTCGAGTGAGGGATCGCGGCGAGCACAGGCCGCAGGCGTTACCAGCCGTCCGGAATGGGCATGGAATAGGTCAGCGGTTTTTCCGGCATGACTTCGTCCATGATGTCGGAGTAGCCGGACTCCTGTCCGACCAGATTGGGCTCGAAGCAGTAGCAATTGAACGTCTGCTGCAGGACGAGGTTGTTGCGGTCGTTGATCGCCGGCGGGTGCTCGTTGATCGCGATGAACGCGTCGTAAAGCGAGTCCCTGACGACGTACGCGTGCGCGGTGAGCGTCTCCACGGCCTTGACGACGTTGGGCGCGACGGGAATGGGCGGCGTGAAGTGATACGCGCCCAGGAACAGCATGTGCCAGTCGGCCGGCACTTGCGCGATGAACTCGGGGAAGCGCGCGGCGAAATCGGCGTCGAAGAACGCGTCGTCCTCGAAGATCAGGACTTCGCTCGCGCCGGCGGCCTTGGCCTGTTTCACGGCCGCGAGATGGCTCATCGTGCAGCCGTAGTCCTGCGGGCGCATGTGGCTCAAGGATTCCGGCACGCTCACCCGCTTTGCATCGACGGCGGACAGCCGTTCCACCGTGAGGATGTTCTGTTCTGCGAATTTTCGCTGCATCGCTTCCCAGCGGTCGGGACGCCGGTCCAGATTGATGCAGACCTTGCGGGCGAAAGTGTTGTCGATCGTCGGCGTTGATTTCATGAGGGTGTTTTTTCCAGAAACGAATTGACATGGGCCGCGAGGACGCTGGCGTGCGGTTCGAGCAGCATGGTCAGGTGGTCGCCGGGGACGTCCGTCACCGCGACGGGAAGCGCGGAGAAGCGGGACCATCCCCAGGTCGCGTCCAGGCGGAGCTGCGCGATGTCGGGCGACGGATCGTAGTCGCCAGGATCCCGCTCGGTGCTGCGGAACAACGCGATCGGCACGGGCAGCGCGGCCGCTTGCGGCGCGTAGTGCGACTTGAAGTTGGCCTGATAGACGCGCAGGTAGGCGCGCAGGCGGTCGGCCCCGGCGTCCGCGAACCAGCTGCCGCGGTCGCCGATCCGCTCGAGGATCAGGCCGGCCTGGCCGTCGGGATCGAGAGCGACGAGGTCTGCGCGCGTCACCTGGAGGTCGGCCCCGAGGAAGGTGCCGATTTCGTGCGCGATCGCGACCAGCCAGTCGGTGTCGTCCCAGTCCTGCCAGTAAGTGGCGGCCGCGCTGTCGATGGGGGCGGACGCGTCGAAGATCGCCAGCAGTTTCACGACGGCGCCCTTGGCGACGAGCTGCCGGCTCATTTCGAGCGCCACGTGCGCGCCGAACGAGTGGCCCGCCAGGTAGTACGGACCCGCGCCTACCAGCGGCCAGATGCGTTCGATATGACGGGCCGCGATGTCTTCCACGCGGGTGAGCGGCAGGCACGCGCCGTCGAGGCCGAGCGCTTCCAGCCCGTGAATGGCATGGGCGCCGCTCAGGTGGTTCGCGAGCGGGTGGAAATAGACCACGTTCCCGCCGGCGCCCGGCAGGAGGAAGACCGGCGCGGCGGGACCGCCGTCGCGGATCGGTACGAGCCCGCCGGTGGGCGCGGAAGGCGCTTTCGTGGCCAGCGCCGCCGCCAGTTTCTCGATCGTCGGATTCTCGAAGAGACAGGAAATCGGCAGCCGGCGATCGAACGCCTTCTCGACATTGGCCATCAGCTGGATCGCGATGATCGAGTGTCCGCCGAGGTCGAAATAGTTGTCGCTGACCGTGATGTCGTCTCGCTTGAAGATCCGCTGCCAGATCTCGAGCAACGTGTTTTCGTCCGCCGTCGTGGCCGCACCGGTGGCGGGCCCGACGGCCGGCGCGGCA
>NZ_JAAGPP010000087.1:0-37560 GCF_017104975.1 Burkholderia sp. Ac-20344 | reverse complement strand
CGCGCTGCAGACGCTCGCCGACGTGCGCGACGCGCACGACATCGTCGTCGAGGAAGCGCCAAGCGCTCGGCCCGTGATGCAGGAACACCTGCCGTTCACGCGCAGCGGCACGTTCTACACGATGGACAGCGGCGGGCTCGGCTACGGAATGCCGGCCGCCGTCGGCGTCGCGCTCGCGCAGCCGGGCCGGCGCGTGATCGGGCTGATCGGCGACGGGTCGAGCCTGTATTCGATCCAGGCCTTGTGGAGCGCTGCGCAGCTGAAGCTGCCGATCACGTTCGTGATCCTGAACAATCGCCGTTACGCGGCCTTGCAGGATTTCGCACCCGTGTTCGGCTTCGGCCCGGACGACCCGGTGCAGGGCACCGATCTGCCGAACCTGGATTTCGTCGCGCTCGCGCAAGGGATGGGATGCCGCGGCGTGCGCGTGACTGCTGCCGCACACCTGCGCGACACGCTGACCGACGCGCTGCGCGCCGCGACGCCGGTCGTCGTCGAAGTCGAGATTGCCTGACGCGCGGTGCGCGTCTTTCCGGAGATTCCATGCAAACCGTATCGATGCTGATCGGCGGCGAACGCCGTCATTCATCCAGCGGCGCGACCTTCGTGCGCCGTAACCCGCTCGACGGCGAAGTCGCGTCCGCAGCGCCAGCGTGTACCGTTGACGATGCGCGCGAGGCGGCCGATGCGGCCGCCCGCGCGTTTCCCGGCTGGGCCGCGCTCGGCCCCGGCGCGCGCCGCGCGCTGCTGCTGAAGGCCGCCGCCGCGCTCGAAGCGAAGCACGAGCAGTTCGTCGCCGCGATGGCGGCGGAGACGGGCGCGTCCGCGTTGTGGGCCGGCTTCAACGTGCAGCTTGCCGCGAGCGGGCTCGTCGAGGCCGCGTCGCTGACCACGCAGGTCGCCGGCGAGCTGATCCCGTCCGACGTGCCCGGTTCGCTCGCGATGGGCGTACGGCAGCCGGCCGGTGTCGTGCTCGGCATCGCGCCGTGGAATGCGCCGGTGATTCTCGCGACCCGTGCGCTCGCACTGCCGCTCGCGTGCGGCAACACGGTCGTGCTGAAGGGCTCGGAGCTGTGTCCCGTCACGCACGGGCTGATCGTCGAGGCGCTGCAGGAGGCCGGGCTGCCGCCGGGCGTCGTCAACTTCGTGACGAACGCGCCCGAGGATGCGGGCGCCGTCGTCGATGCATTGATTGCGCATCCGGCCGTGCGCCGCGTGAACTTCACGGGCTCGACGCGCGTCGGCAGGATCGTCGCCGAAGCGTGCGCGCGCCACCTGAAACCGTCGGTGCTGGAACTCGGCGGCAAGGCGCCGTTCGTCGTGCTCGACGATGCCGATCTCGACGCGGCGGTCGCGGCGGCCGCGTTCGGCGCGTTCGCGAATTCCGGGCAGATCTGCATGTCGACCGAACGCATCGTGGTCGACGCATCGATCGCCGATGCGTTCGTCGCGAAGCTCGCCGACAAGGCCGCGTCGCTGCCGCTCGGCGATCCCCGCAACGGGCCCGTCGTGCTCGGTTCGCTGATCGACATGAAGGCCGTCGAGCGCTGCAACGCGCTGATCGACGATGCGCTCGCGTGCGGCGCGACGCTCGTGTGCGGCGGCAAGGCCGACAGCACGCTGTTCCCGGCCACGCTGCTCGACCATGTGACGCCGGCGATGCGCATCTATGCGGAGGAATCGTTCGGCCCGGTGAAGGGCATCGTGCGCGTCGACGGCGAGGACGCCGCGATCCACTGTGCGAACGACAACGCGTTCGGGCTGGCGTCGGCGGTGTTCAGCCGCGATGTCGCGCGTGCGATGCGCGTCGCGGCACGCATCGAATCGGGCATTTGCCACGTGAACGGCCCGACCGTGCACGACGAGGCGCAGATGCCGTTCGGCGGCGTGAAGGACAGCGGCTTCGGCCACTTCGGCGGCAAGGCCGGCATCGCGGCGTTCACGGACCTGCGCTGGATCACGGTGCAGACGGCACCGCGTCACTATCCGTTCTGACGAGGGCCCCGACGATGAAGATTGCGATTCTGGGTGCGGGCGCGATGGGCTCGCTGTTCGGCGGGCTGCTGGCCGAAAGCGGCGAGGCCGTCACGCTGATCGACGTGAACGATGCGCATCTCGATGCGATCCGCCGCGACGGGCTGCGCATCGACGACGATCGCGGTGAACGCACCCTCCGCACGCTGCACGTGCTCCGGCCGGAAGCCGCGAACGCGCGGGCGTCGCCCGACACACCGTTCGACCTGCTGATCGTCTTCACGAAATCGCTGCACACGCGCCACGCGCTGGATGGCGTGCGCGCGCTGCTGAGCCCCTACACGTACGTGCTGACGCTGCAGAACGGGCTCGGCAACGTCGAGACGCTGAACGCGTTCGTGCCGATCGAGCGCATTCTCGTCGGCGTCACGACCTGGCCGGCCGATCTTGCCGGGCCCGGGCATGTGCATTCGCACGGCGCGGGCGTCGTCAGGATGATGACGGCCGACGGCGCGGAGCGCTCGTTCGCGGCAGCCGTCGCCGACGCGCTGTCGCGCGCGGGGCTGGCGTGCTCGCTCGATGACGACGTGTGGGCCGCGATCTGGGAGAAGGTCGCGTTCAACGCGGCGCTCAACACGCTGTGCGCGGTGACGCGCTGCACGGTCGACCAGCTCGGCGAACATCACGACGGGCCGCGGCTCGCGCACGCGATCGCCGCCGAGACGGCGGCGGTCGCGCGCGCGAAGGGGATCGCGGTCGACGGCGAACGCATCGCGCGCAACGTCGAGCATGCGATCCGCGAGCATCGCGGCCATCGCCCGTCGATGCTGCAGGACGTGCTCGCGGGCCGTCGCACGGAAATCGACGCGATCAGCGGCAAGGTCGTCGCGGCCGCGCGCGAGGCAGGCGTCGCGGTGCCGCATGCCGAGACGCTGCTCGCGCTCGTCCGGCTGATCGATGCACGCGTGAACTGAGCGGGAAGCCGGCGACGGGCTTGCGTCGCATCACGAGACCGGCTTGGGCGCGAGCCCCGGTGCCGGAGGAATCGATTGGACAAGGGGCCGTAGCCGGCAGGGACACACCGACGCCGGTCGGCCGCGAAACACGAGATCCGGGCACGCGTGCGCGCGCCAGCCCGGGCAACCGGAGACGCCATGAAAGCCATCGAATGCCGTTGTCTTGCCGCGCGCCGTTCGCGCACGTTGCCGCCGACGCGCGGCGCACGGGAGGTCGCATGAGCACGCGCGACGGATTGCAGTCGCCGTCGGTCGACATCGGCGCGACACTCGACGACGGGCCGTTCACGACGATGCAGCGCTGCGTGGTGCTGCTCGCCGCGCTCGCGATCGTGCTCGACGGCTTCGACGGCCAGCTGATCGGTTTCGCGATTCCGGTGCTGATCCGCGAATGGGGCATCACGCGCGGCGCGTTCGCGCCGGCGGTGGCGGCCGGGCTGATCGGGATGGGCATCGGCAGCGCGTGCGCAGGGATCGTCGCGGACCGCTTCGGCCGCCGCCAGGCCGTGATCGGCAGCGTGTTCCTGTTCGGCATCGCGACCTGCGCGATCGGCTTCGCACCGGACGTCACGGCGATCGCGATGCTGCGCTTCGTCGCGGGGCTCGGGATCGGCGGTGCATTGCCGACGGCCACGACGATGACGGCCGAATACACGCCCGCGCGGCGCCGCACGATGATGGTGACCGCGACGATCGTCTGCGTACCGCTCGGCGGGATGCTGGCCGGCCTGTTCGCGCACGAGGTGCTGCCGCGCTACGGCTGGCGCGGGCTGTTCTTCGCGGGCGGCGCATTGCCGCTCGTGCTCGGCTTCGTGCTCGTGCGCGCGCTGCCGGAATCGCCGCGCTTTCTCGCGCGGCGCCCCGCGCGCTGGCCGGAGCTCGGCGCGCTGCTCGCCAGGATGGAGCGGCCCGTCGCGCCGGGCACCGTGTTCACCGACATGAAGGACGCACGCGCGGCAGGCGGCCGCGGCGGCTTCGGCGCGCTGTTCGAAAGCGGTCAGGCGCGCGACACGATCGCGCTGTGGTGCGCATTCTTCATGTGCCTGCTCGCCGTGTATGCGGCGTTCAGCTGGCTGCCGACGATGCTGGCGGCGAGCGGGCTGAGCGTGTCGGTCGCGGGTTCCGGGCTCACCGCGTACAACCTCGGCGGCGTGATCGGCGCGCTGCTGTGCGCGTGGGCGATCGCGCGTGCCGGGTCGCGCTGGCCGCTCGTGCTGTGCAGCATCGGCGGCGCGGCGAGTGCGGTGTGGCTGATGGGTGTCGATGCAAGCCGCCACACGGGCTGGCTGATCGTCGGGCTCGGCCTGCACGGGCTGTTCGTCAACGCGGTGCAGTCGACGATGTATGCGCTCTGCGCGTACATCTATCCGACGGCCGTGCGCGCGACGGGTACCGCAGGCGCACTCGCGTTCGGCCGGCTCGGCGCGATCCTCAGTGCGTTCGCGGGCGCGATCGTGATCTCCACGGGGGGCGCCACGGCCTACCTGACGATGCTGGCGATCGCGATGGGGGTTGTCTGCGTCGCGCTGCTCGTCGTGCGACGGCATATTCCGCGACTGTCGCGCGCGGCCGTGCAGCCGCGGGAAGGGGAGGCGCTAGCCCGCCCGTCGTCGTGACGGCGGGCGGGCCCGGGGGCGGGTCGCGCGTTACAGCGTGGTGCGCACGTGCCACAGCTCGGGGAACAGCACGACGTCGAGCATCTTGCGCAGGTACGGCGCACCGCTGGTGCCGCCCGTGCCCTGCTTGAAGCCGATGATGCGCTCGACGGTCGTCACGTGGCGGAAGCGCCACTGGCGGAACGCATCCTCGAGATCGACGAGTTCCTCGGCCATCTCGTAGAGCTCCCAGTGCTGCTGCGGGTGACGGTACACCTCGAGCCACGCGGCTTCGACCGTCTCGTCATGCCGGGTCGGCTGCGTCCAGTCGCGCTCGAGCCGCGCCGGCGCGATCGGGAAGCCGCGGCGGGCAAGCAGGCGCACGACTTCATCGTAGAACGACGGCGCTTCGAGCGTCGCACGCACCTGTTCGAGGATGTCGGGCCGGTGCGCGTGCGGCTGCAGCATCTGCGCGTTCTTGTTGCCGAGCAGGAATTCGAGCTGCCGGTACTGGTACGACTGGAAGCCCGACGACTGCCCGAGATACGGCCGCATCGCCGAATACTCGGACGGCGTCATCGTCGACAGCACGTTCCACGCCTGCACCAGTTGCTCGAGGATGCGCGACACGCGCGCGAGCATCTTGAATGCGGGCGGCAGCGCGTCCGTCCGCACCGCGTCGAGTGCGCCGCGCAGTTCGAACAGCGCGAGCTTCATCCACAGCTCGCTCGTCTGATGCTGGATGATGAACAGCATCTCGTTGTGATCGGGCGACAGCGGATGCTGCGCGTCGAGGATCGAATTCAGCGACAGGTAGTCGCCGTAGCTCATCGACTTCGAGAAATCGAGTTGCGCGTTGTGCCAGCCGGCATCGCCATCGCCGGGCACGTGCGGCGCTTCGTGCGCGGCATGGGCCGGTTGTGCCGAATGCGCGGCGCGTGCGCCCGAGAACGGGCAGCCCGCCGGCGCGTCGTTGCCGGGTGGCTGCATATGACCAGAATTCACGACTCTCTCCAGATTTGAATGACGGGGCGCGGCTCGCGCGCGCCGGGCAAGGTGGGTCAGGTCACCGCGCCGCGTTCGGCGAACTCGGGCGCCTTCCACGCGTCGGTGGCGAGGATGTCGCGCAGCGTCTCGACGGCATCCCATACGTCGACGAAGCGCGTATAGAGCGGCGTGAAGCCGAAGCGCAGCACGTACGGCTCGCGGTAGTCGCCGATCACGCCGCGCGCGATCAGCGCCTGCATCACCTCGTAGCCGTGCGGATGCTCGACGCTCGCCTGCGAACCGCGCTGGTGATGCGCGCGCGGCGTGACGAGCTTCAGCGACTGGCCCGCGCAGCGTGCTTCGACGAGCGCGATGAACGCGTCGGTCAGCGCGAGCGACTTGCGGCGGATCGCGTGCATGTCGGTCTGCAGGAACACGTCGAGCCCGCATTCGACCATCGACATCGACACGATCGGCTGCGTGCCGCACAGGAAGCGCGCGATGCCCGGATCGGGCGCGAAGCCCGGCTGCATCGCGAACGGTGCGCGGTGGCCCCACCAGCCGGACAGCGGCTGCGAGAAGTGCGCGTGATGGCACTGCGGCACCCACACGAATGCGGGCGAGCCGGGGCCGCCGTTCAGGTACTTGTACGTGCAGCCGACCGCGCCGTCCGCGCGCGCGCCGTTCAGGTCGACCGCCACCGCGCCGGCCGAGTGCGCGAGATCCCACAGCATCAGCCCGCCGGCGTCGTGCACGAGCTGCGTGACGGCCGGCATGTCGTGCATGTAGCCGGTGCGGTAGTTCACGTGCGTGATCATCGCGACGGCCGTGTCCGCGCCGAGCGCGCCGGGCAGGTCGGCCGGGTCGTCGATCAGGCGCAGCGCGTAGTTGCCGCCGAGCTGCTCGATCAGCCCTTGCGCGATATACAGGTCGGTCGGGAAGTTCGAGCGCTCCGACACGATCACGCGGCGCTCGGGCGCGCGCTCGGCCTGGTGGCGCACCATCGCCGACAGCAGCTTGAACAGGTTGATCGAGATCGTATCGGTCACGACGGTTTCGCCGGGGGCGCCGCCGATCAGCGTCGCGAGCTTGTCGCCGAGACGGCGCGGCAGCGCGAACCAGCCGGCCGTGTTCCAGCTGCGGATCAGGCCTTCGCCCCATTCGGCGCCGATCACCTGCTGCGCGCGGGCGGCCGATGCGCGCGGCTGCGCGCCGAGCGAGTTGCCGTCGAGGTAGATCACGCCGTCGGGCAGGGAGAACTGGTCGCGCAGCGGGGCGAGCGGATCGTCGCGGTCGAGCGCGAGCGCGTCTTCACGGGTCTTGATCATGATGTGGGGTCGTCAGTCGGGGTAATCAGGAAGCACACGCGGGCAGCGCGCGCAGCACCGCGCGCACCGGGCTCGCGTCGAGCGTCGCGAACTTCAGCGGCAATGCGATCAGTTCGTAGTCGCCGGGCGGCACGTCGTCGAGCACGATGCCTTCGAGGATCGCCATCCGATGTGTGCGCACGCGGTGATGCGCATCCATCGTCTTCGATTCCTGCGGGTCGAGCGACGGCGTGTCGATGCCGATCAGCTTCACGCCGCGGGCGGCGAGCAGGTCGACGGTCTCGGGCGCGACCGCGCAGAAGCCGCTGTCCCACTGCTCGACGCTGGCGCGCGCATAGGTGCGCAGCAGCACGCGCGGCGGCACGCCGTCGAGCGCGGCCGCGACATCGGCCGGCTGCACGACCGGCGATGCGCCGATGCAGTGGATCACGCGGCACCGGCCGAGGTAAGTATCGAGCGGCACCGCGCCGATCGGCGCGCCGTCGGCGTCGTAGTGCAGCGGCGCGTCGCAGTGCGCGCCGGTGTGCGGCGACAGCGTCAGGCGCGCGACGTTGACCGGCGAGCCGGCCTCCATCCGCCACACGCGTTCGACGGAAACCGGCGTATCGCCCGGCCACACGGGGGTGGCGGGGCTGACAGGCGGCGAGATGTCCCAGAGGGTGTCCATGGCATGACGATTCGGTGAGTCGGTCCTTCGAATGATAGGTGGACGCTCGCAGAAAGTGCTTGCGAAATAAACATGGACAATCCGCCGGATTGGCAGATAATTCGACTCAGAGGGAAAACGGGGACCAAAAATGCACGCGATCACGCTCGATGCCACCGACTGCCGGATTCTGGCGGTACTGCAGGAAGAGGGCAGAATCAGCAATCTCGACCTGGCGGAACGGATTTCGCTTTCGCCATCCGCCTGCCTGCGCCGCATGCGTCTGCTCGAGGAGCAGGGCGTCATCGAGCACTATCGCGCGTGCCTGAGCCGCGAGAAGCTCGGCTTCGAGCTCGAGGCGTTCGTGCAGGTATCGATGCGCAACGAGGAAAATCAATGGCACGAGCGCTTCGCGGAAGCGCTGCGCGAATGGCCCGAGGTGGTCGGCGCGTTCGTCGTGACGGGCGAGAGCCACTATCTGCTGCGCGTGCTTGCGCACAACCTCAAGCACTATTCGGATTTCGTGCTGAACCGGCTCTACAAGGCGCCGGGCGTGATGGACATCCGTTCGAACATCGTGCTGCAGACGCTGAAGGACGAAGCCGGCGCGCCGGTCGGGCTGGCGCGCACGGGGGCGATCAAAGCGGTGTGAGGCCGTGGAAGCCGCCGCCGTGGAACACGAGCGGCGGCGCGTCCGGCTCGGCACGCACGCCGCAGCGTTCCACTTCGCCGACGAAGATCACGTGATCGCCTTCGTCGTAGCGGCTGCGGTTGTGGCACTCGAACCACGCGAGCGCGCCGTCGAGCACCGGCATCCCGGAATTGCCGGCTTCATGCGCGATGCCTTCGAAGCGGTCGCCCTTGTAGGTCGAGAAGCGCTTGCACAGGTCGAGCTGCGATGCCGCGAGCACGTTCACCACGTAATGGCTGTTGCCGCGGAACACGGGCGTCGACGCCGATTTGTGCGCGAGGCTCCACAGCACGAGCGGCGGATCGAGCGAGACCGAGTTGAACGAGCTGGCAGTGATGCCGATCAGTTGCCCGGACGGCGCGCGCGTCGTGATCACCGTCACGCCCGTTGCGAACTGGCCGAGTGCTTGCCGGAAGGCGGCCGAGTCGAAATCCGGAGGATTGGCCTGGCTCATCGGGCAACCATCCGGAACGAGACGGGCGGGCGCGGCGCGACGCGGGTGGAGCGGGCACGGCGGACGAAAGGCGACAAGGCGGTCGATGGAGAAGGGGTGCGCATGGCCCGATTTTAGCGGAATCGGGGCCGCCGGGCCCGGCCAGGCGGCGCATTGCGGGGGCAGGGTGACGTAGCGAACACTGCGGCGCACTGCAGGATGCGCCATCGCGCTCGGTCGGCGCGGCCGTTCTGTCACGCTTTTTGTGCGCTGCCGCCGCTTCGCCCGGCGCCGATGCGCCACACCGGCGATCGATCCCCGCGCTATCGCGCCGCCGCCAGTCCGAGCGACAACGCGCCCGTCACGATCAGGCTCGACGCCCACACCGCATCGAGATTGAACCAGCTCCGCGACACGAACTTCAGCCCGAGATAGCGGTACACGAGCCACGCGAGCCCGCCGCCGGCGCCGATCATCGCGAGTGCATGCACGGCCGCGACGACGAGCGCCATCCCGAGATGCGCATCGACGAGCGTGGCCGCCGCGCGGTGGCCGGCGTCCTGGTCGAGCCCGCACAGCCCGAGGTAGATCGGCACCAGCATCAGCCCCGCGCCGTGCGCGATCGCGACCGCGAACGACCACAGGCCGAGCCGCGCGGGCGGGATCCGCGCGAGCGCACGCGGATGCCGGCGCCGGATCAGCAGCACGGCGCCGAAGCCGATCACGAGCGCGCTCGCGCCGATCCGGATCGCCGTTTGCCACGCGAGCAGCGCGGCGAGCAGCCCGAACGGCAGCATCACCGCGAACACCGCGAGCGCATGGCCTACCGCGAGATAGCCGAGCGCCGCGACGAGCGCGCCGCCGCGCCGCGTCATCAGCGCGTTCGACACTGCGAGCGGCCAGCCCATCGCGGGGTTGAGCCCGTGATACACGCCGCTCACGAGCACGGCCGCCCACAGCGCGAACTGGGCGTGAAGGCTGGCGTTCAACGCTTGACCGACGGGTAGCAGAACGAGTCGGTCGAGCAGTCGCCGCCTTCGAGCCGGATCTGGTGCGCGCGATAGCCGTCGGGGAACTCGACCCAGTAATCGTCGGCGAGCGTCAGCCCGCCTTCCGGCCCCACATGCGCGAGCACCTGCGCGCCCGGCACGCCGTCCGGATAGAACTGGTCGTCCCACGTCGAATAGAGCGAGTTGGTCCAGTACACACGCTTCCCGTCGCGGCTGATCTCGACCATCTGCGGGCCGCCCGCGAACGCGCGGCCGTTCGAGTGCGGCGCACGGCGCACGATGCCGCCGATGCGGACCGATCCCGCGAGCACCGGGTGGTGCGGATCCGACACGTCGTACTGGCGCATCTCGCCGGTACCCCAGCACGACACGTAGAGGAAGCGGTCGTCGAGCGACAGGTCGATGTCGGTCACGAGCGGCGGCACGGCGCCGAACGATTTCAGGAGCGGTGGCAGTTCGTCGGCCGCGGCCGGCTCGGCCGGAATCGTCGCGGTCTTCTTCACATGGAACTTGCCGCCTTCGCGCCACCAGGTCCAGATCGAGCCTTCGAGATTCGTCGTGTCGACCACGACGCCGACGAATCCGTATTCGCGCGCCGGGTCGTGCGCGGGCCGCACCTCGAGCGCCATCTGGTGCTGCGCGCCGAGATCGATCGTCTGCACGTTGCGCCGCGCGCGCAGGTCCCAGAAATGCAGCCGGTGCCCGTATTGGTTCGCGAGCAGGTCCTCGGGCACGATCCCGTTCTCGAATTGCGGCGGCAGCGCCCATTCGCTCGACACCATGTAGTCGCGCGGCAGGTTCCACCAGAAGTCGTAATGCTTGTCCTGCGGGCCGCGGTCGATCTCCCAGCGGCCGAGCACGTCGAAGGTTTCGCAATCCATGATGAAGATGCCGGGTGCGCCGTCGGTGCCGTCCTTGCCCGCGCCGCCGAGCGTGCTCACGTAGATGCCCTCGGGCCCGCAGTGAACGGTGTGCGGCCGCGAATAGCCGGTCTTCGCGAAGATCTCGTCGGGCTCGATGATCTTGTGGATGCGCGCCTGCGTCGGGTGCGGTTTCGTGTCGATCACGTAGATCCGCGACGAGCGCAGGCCGGGGATGATCAGGTAGCGGCGCTCGAGGAACGCATGGCCGGTCAGCGGCGACAGCGACGACGAACACGCATTCCAGCCGAAGTGGTGAAACTCGTCGCCGGTGTTCGGCATCGTGACCGTGTGCACGATGGTTCCGTAGGTCGGCGAGCCGGGCTTCACGTCGATCACGGCGAGCGCGTCGGGTCTGGAAAAATCGGGGCTCAGCAACAACGTATAGGCAAACTCTTCCGCCGGCGCCTGCATCGCAAGCTCGGGCGAAGCGTGAAACGTCGGGTCAGGCCGCATGCTCATGGTGATGCCCTCTCGATGGTGTCGGATCGTGGTCGCACGGCCGTTCGTTGCGGGCGTGCGGGTCGGGGTTGCCGCGCGGCGCGCATGACGCCGGCGGGAGCGATCGGCAGGCGGATGCACGCGTTGGCGACACGCGCAGCGCCGTGCATCAGATCGTGAAAGCGGATGAAGGCGGTGTTCCCGATCGCCGCACGCGGGGCGGGACGAATGCACGGCAAGGCGATGGCGCGGTCGAAGCGGCGGCCCGCGGCGCGGCGACGGCCGGGCGAGCGATGCGGGCGATGTCTGTCAAGGCATGCATATCGATGTTCCGGCAGATGATGTTTGCATCAGGGTCGGGCATGCATCGGAAGCGTTGCGCGAGACAGCGGGTTTGCCGCCGCGCTCGCGCGTGCCTAAGTGTAGACGAGAAAACGGGCGTCTGGTCGCGCGCGGCACCTGTGCACTCTGTCAGGTTCGCGCGCGGGTGAGATACTTGCCGCAGTGCCGTTGCGACCCGCACCCGGGTGGGCAGCGGCGAGACGGAACGGTGGCGCCGGCGCATGCGTGCCGGCTGCCGACATCAACGAGGGACTGATTTCATGGTGAACGAGATGCTTGAAACCGCGACATTGGGAGGCGGGTGTTTCTGGTGCACGGAGGCGGTGTTTCTCGACGTCGACGGCGTGACCGCCGTCCAGTCGGGCTACGCGGGCGGCCATACGCGCAATCCCGGCTATCGCGACATCTGCGAAGGCGACACGGGCCACGCGGAAGTCGTCAACGTGACGTTCGACCCGGCGCGCATCGGCTATCGCGAGATCCTCGAGATCTTCTTCGCGACGCACGATCCGACCCAGTTGAACCGGCAGGGCAACGACGTCGGCACGCAGTACCGTTCGGTCGTGTTCACGCATTCGGACGCGCAGCGCGACACCGCGCTCGACGTGATCCGCGAGTTCGAGCGCGAGCAGGTGTTCGGGCAGCCGATCGTCACGCAGGTGGTGCCGCTCGACGGCAACTACTGGCCCGCCGAGGACTATCACCAGGACTATTACGCGCGTAACCCGGGGCAGGGCTACTGCTCGGTCGTGATCGGCCCGAAGCTCGCGAAATTCCGGCAGAAGTTCTCGCACCGGCTGAAGTCGCTGCGCGGCGCGTAAGCGTGACCGGCGCAAGCCGGTATCAGGCCGCCTCGCTGCGCCACTGCGCGCACGCGGCGGCGATCTCGCGCGCGAGCGCGATGCACGACAGCGGCGCGGAGCCTTCCGCCTTGTTGTTGATCGTGATGATCACCGGCTGCCCGGCCAGCGCATAGCGCGCAGCCAGTTCGGCGAGCGCCGAGCGGGTGGCCGGATCCTCGTCGACGAGCTTGTCGAACGGCTCGTACTTCGCTTTCGCCTGTTCGTACTTGAAGCCGCCGTGCAGGCTCCAGCGCACGATCAGCGGGCCCGGCGCGTCGCCGTCGAGCAGCGCGAGCGCGGCGGCCTGGCGCAGCGGGTCGGGCATCCGTGCGTGCAGGCCGACGCAGTAGCGCACGCCGAGCGCGGCAAGCGCGCGGATGAAGCGCGGCGTGAGCAGGCTCGCATCGCGGATCTCGATCGCATAGCGGGTGCCGTCGGTTTCCGGCGGCAGCGGCGGCAGCGCCGCGAAGAACGCAGCGAGCCGGTCGATCAGTTCGGCCGGCCGGGCGAGCAACGGGTCGGGCAGCGGCGAGAACTGGAACACGAGCACGCCGGCTTTCCGGCCGAGCCCTTCGAGGCACGGCTGCACGAATTCGCGGGTGGCGAGCGGCGCGTCGAGGAAGGTCGGGTTCGGTCCCGACGGCTCGCCGCGCCGGCCGCGGATCACCGCATCGGTCACGGAGGCCGGCGCCTTCACGACGAAGCGGAAATCGTCGGGCACCTGCTGCGCGTAGCGCAGGTAGTCGGCCACCGACAGCGGGCCGTAGAACGACCGGTCGAGGCTCACGCTCTTCAGCAGCGGATGCGCGCCGTACGCTTCGAGCCCTTCGCGCGACAGCTTGGTCTGCGCGAAATCGCCGTCGTAGACGATGCCGTCCCAGCCGGGGAAGTACCACGACGACGTGCCGAGCCGGACATTCGGCGGCAGGCCGGCCGCTGCGTCGGCCACCTCCGGTGCGATCGGCGCGGGCAGCACGCCGCGCCGGCGCCGGCCTTTCTTCGGCGGCGCGGCCGGCGGGGGAGGCTCGTCCCACAGCAGGCCGGAAGCGGCGGGCGGTGTTTCGTCTGAAGAACGGGTGCGGGTGCGCGGTGCCGGCTGCGCGTCGTCGGGCGCGCCTGGTTTCACGTGTTCGTCGGTGTCGGCAGGCGGGCCATCGTCCACAGGCGACGCGCGTGCAGCGTCGGCCGGCACGCCGAACAGGTCGAATTGCCCGTCGGCGTGCGGCGCGTTGGCGTCGTCGTGCGGTTGTCGTTGCGGCGGCGCCTTGCGCCGCGTCCTGCCGTCACCCATGCATGCCCAGCGTGAAGCGCCGCCTAGCGCGGCAGCGCGTGTTCGTACATATAGCGCCGCGACCACGGCAGCGTTTTCGCGCTGCGTCCGGCCTTGCGGCACACGATCTGGAAGATCGACACGTCGTCGTGCTCGAATGCATACGCGCAGCCGGCGAGATACACGCGCCAGATGCGGAATTTTTCGTCGTCGACGAGTTGTCGCGCGGCTTCGGCCTTCGCCTCGAAGTTTTCCGTCCAGATGTCGAGCGTGCGCGCATAGTGCCGCCGCAGGCTTTCGACGTCAATCGCTTCCAGCCCGCCGCGCTGCGCGGCTTCCAGCGCGAGGCTGATGTGCGGCAGCTCGCCGTCCGGGAACACGTAGCGGTCGATGAACTCGCCGCCGCCGAGCGCCGTCTCGCCGCTTTCCGCGTCGGTCGACGTGATCCCGTGGTTCATCGCGATGCCGTCGTCGGCGAGCAGGTCATGGATTCGCGAGAAGTAAAGCGGCAGGTTCTTGCGCCCCACGTGCTCGAACATCCCGACGCTCGTGATGCGGTCGAACTGGCCGTCGATCTCGCGGTAGTCCTGCAGCCGGATCTCGATTTTGTCTTCCAGCCCGGCGGCCTTCACGCGCGCGGTCGCGAGATCGAACTGGTTCTGCGACAGCGTGACGCCGAGGCACTGCGCGCCGAACTTCTGCGCGGCGCGCAGCACGAGCGCGCCCCAGCCGCAGCCGATGTCGAGCAGGCGCTGGCCGGGTTGAAGCTGGATCTTGGTGAGGATATGGTCGATCTTCTTGATCTGCGCGGTGGCGAGATCTTCGTCGCCGTTCTCGAAGTACGCGCACGAGTACACCATGTTCTCGTCGAGCCACAGCTGGTAGAACGCGTTCGAGACGTCGTAGTGATACTGGATCGCCTTCTTGTCGGTGCTCTTCGAGTGATTGAAGTAGCGCTTCACGCGCGCGAGCTTGCTCGCGCTCGTCACCGTGTTGCGCGCGAGCGAGTAGCCGATGTTGATGATGTCCGACAGCTTGCCTTCGATATCGATCTTGCCCTTCACGTACGCCTCGCCGAGATTGTCGAGGCTCGGTTCGAGCAAGAGCGGCAAGGCCGACGCACTGTTCACCTTCAGCGTGACCTGCGGCGCGCTGAAGGTGCCGAAATCGAGCTGATCGCCGTTCCACAGCACGAGGCGCGCCGGTATGTTCGCTTTCGCCCGTACTTCGTCCGCCCACTGTGCCAGCTTCTTTTCCCAGAACATTTGGATTCTCCCGTTTGTTCGTTGAATCGAATACAGCCAAGTATCTTGACCGGCGCCCGCCGCTTGCGATGCGGGCGCCCGGATGCAACACGAGACACGACCGGCGTACGCCGGCGCCGCGCTTACGGCGACAGGCGCGAGATCGACCAGCCCGGCGACACGGCGGCGTCGCGCGTATAGAGCAGGCGGTCGTGCAGCCGCGACGGGCGGCCCTGCCAGAACTCGATCGAGTCGGGCACGAGGCGGTAGCCGCCCCAGTGCGGCGGGCGCGGCGGGTTGTCGCCGTAGCGTTCGCTGACGGCCTTTTCCTGCGCTTCGAGCGTTGCACGGCTGTCGATCACGGCGCTCTGCTCGGACGCCCATGCGCCGATGCGCGAGCCCAGCGGGCGCGACGCGAAATAACGGTCGCTTTCCTCGGCGCTGGTTTTCTCGATCCGGCCTTCGATGCGCACCTGGCGCTCGAGCTCGATCCAGTAGAACAGCAGCGCGGCCTGCGGATGCGCGGCGAGATCGTGCCCCTTGCGGCTTTCGTAATTGGTGAAGAAGACGAACCCGCGTTCGTCGACCCCCTTGATGAGCACGATGCGTGCCGACGGCCGGCCGTCGTCGCCGACGGTCGCGAGCGTCATCGTGTTCGGCTCGGGCAGCCTGGCGGCGAGCGCCTCCTTGAACCAGCGGTCGAACTGGGCGAAGGGGTCGGGGGCGACATCGGCTTCGTCGAGCGAAGCACGTGAATAATTGATGCGGAGATCGGCGAGAGTCGTCATGTTATGCAAACGCTTCAATCTGGAACCATTGTAGCCAACGCGCGAGAAACGTGCGTGCACAGTGGCGCGTGCGAGCGGGGAGTTCAGGCAAAATAGAGGGCTGCACGACTTACGTTTTCCTTGCTGCCATGCCCGTCGCCGACGCTGCCCCGCCCAGTTCCTCTGATCTTACCCCGACCCCGGAAATCCAGCTTGACGTGGATCGAGCGCGGCGTTTCGGCGGCGTCGCGCGGCTGTACGGCGCGCCGGCAGCCGCCGCGTTTGAGCGCGCGCACGTCGCGGTGATCGGGATCGGCGGCGTCGGGTCGTGGGTGGCCGAGGCGCTCGCGCGCAACGCGGTCGGCACGCTGACGCTGATCGATCTCGACAACGTCGCGGAAAGCAATACGAACCGGCAGGTCCACGCGCTCGACGGCAATTACGGCAAGCCGAAGGTCGACGCGATGGCCGAGCGGATCGCGCTGATCGATCCTGCGTGCCGCGTGAACCGGATCGAGGATTTCGTCGAGCCCGACAACTTCGACGCGCTGCTCGGCGGCGGTTTCGACTACGTGATCGACGCGATCGACAGCGTGCGCACGAAGGTCGCGCTGATCGCGTGGTGCGTCGCGAAGCGCCAGCCGCTCGTCGTGGTCGGCGGCGCGGGCGGCCAGCTCGACCCGACCCGCATCCGGATCGACGATCTCGCGCTGACGATCCAGGATCCGCTGCTGTCGAAGGTGCGCGCGCAGTTGCGCAAGCAGCACGGCTTTCCGCGCGGGCCGAAGGCGCGCTTCAAGGTCAGCGCCGTATATTCGGACGAGCCGCTGATCTATCCGGAAGCGGCGGCCTGCGACCTCGAGGACGGCACCGAGCCGTCCGCGGCCGCGCACGTCGCGGGGCTCAACTGTGCGGGATTCGGTTCGAGCGTGTGCGTGACCGCCAGCTTCGGCTTCGCGGCCGCCGCGCATGCGTTGCGCGCGATCGCGGCGCAGGCCGCGGGCTGATGAGCCACTGAGAAGCGCGGTCGTTGCGGGTTGCTGCGGCGCGTGACACGCGCCGTGCGTCATGCGGTGATCCGGCAGCCGGGCCATTGCGGCCCGGCCGGTCATACATCAGTTCAGTTGAGCGCCATGCTCAGCTTGCGCCGCCACCCGGCGACGAGGTCCGGGCGATCGCCGGCCAGCTCGAACACCGAGATCATCGTGCGGCGGCCGAGATCGTCGCCATACGCGCGGTCGCGCGTCACGATTTCCAGCAACTGCTCCAGCGCACCTTCATACGCGCGCCGCGCGATCAGGCTCTGCGCGAGATCGAATCGTGCGTCGAGATCGCCCGGGTTCGCCGCGATGCGCGCTTCGAGCGCATCGGTCGGCGGCAGGTCGGCCGTGGCTTCGAGTGCGTCGAAACGGGTCTTGATCGCCTGGTACCGCGGGTCGCCGTTCTGCACGGTCTGCGGCGACAGGCGTTCGGTCTCGGCGCGCGCGGCATCGATCTGGTTGCTCGCGAGCAGCAGTTCGATCAGGTCGAGGCGGGCGTCGTCGAAGCCGGGATTCAGCGCGAGCGCCGCCTCGAGGTGCGTGAGCGCGTCGTCGTAGCGCTCTTCGGCGATCGCGTACTGTGCGGCACGCCGCTCGGCTTCCTCGGGCGCCGGCAGCAGCCGGTCGAGGAAGGCGCGCAGCTGGCCTTCGGGCAGCACGCCGACGAACTGGTCGACCGGGCGCCCGTCGGCGAACGCGATTACGTGCGGGATGCTGCGCGTCTGGAAGTGCGCGGCGAGTTCCTGGTTCTCGTCGACGTTGACCTTCACGAGCTTCCAGCGGCCTTCGTAGTCGCCTTCGAGCTTTTCCAGCAGCGGGCCGAGCGTCTTGCAGGGGCCGCACCACGGCGCCCAGAAGTCGACCAGCACGGGAGCGTCCAGCGACGCCTCGATGACGTCTTTCTCGAATGTGGCAAGCGTGGTGTCCATGTCGTTCTCTTCCGTTCGAATGTCGTCAGGATGGGGGCGGTGCGCCCCGTTTTCAACGCGGCTTCGACTCGGGCAGCGGAATCCACTCGGTCTCGCCCGGCACCTTGCCCATTTCCTGGCGCATCCATGCCGCTTTCGCGTGCTCGATCGCCTCGCGGCTGCTGGCGACGAAATTCCAGTCGATGAAGCGCTCGCCGTCGATCTTGTCGCCGCCGAGCAGCATCGCGCGCGCGCCGCTGCCGCTCGTCAGCATGACTGCGGCGCCGGGCGCGAGCACGGCCATCTGCTCGGCCGGCACCGGCGTGCCGTCGATCGCGAGTTCGCCGTCGACCACGTAGACCGCGCGCTCCTCGTGCGACGCGTCGAGTTCGAGACGGCCGCCGGCCGCGAATTCGGCCGCGACATACAGCGTGCGCGAGAACGTCGTGACCGGCGAGCGCAGCCCGAACGCATCGCCGGCGATCACCGTCAGCGACACGCCGTCCTCGATGCGCGTCGGCAGCGTGTCGGCCGCATGGTGCTCGAACGACGGCTCGGTCGTCTCGTGCGCGCGCGGCAGCGCGACCCAGGTCTGGATTCCGTGCACGGTGTGGCCGTGTTCGCGCTGCGCGTCGGGCGTGCGTTCGGAGTGGACGATCCCGCGGCCGGCCGTCATCCAGTTCACGTCGCCCGGCACGATTTCCTGCAGCGAGCCGAGGCTGTCGCGGTGCAGGATCGCGCCGTCGAACAGGTAGGTGACGGTGGCGAGGCCGATATGCGGATGCGGGCGCACGTCGAGCCCCGTGCCGGGCGGCAGCGTGGCGGGCCCCATGTGATCGAAGAAGATGAACGGGCCGACGAGGCGTGCGGCGAGCGCGGGCAGCGTGCGGCGCACCTGCAGGTTGCCGATGTCGCGCACGTGCGGCTTCAGCAGGGCTTTGATCGGAGCGGTCATGGCGGATCCTGTGGGGCGGCGGGGGATGCCGGTCATTGTACTGGCCGCCCGCCGCCGATTCCATGCGCGCCGCGCGGGTATCGGGCCGGGGGCCGAAACCCGGTAGACTGACCGGCTTCCGGGAAAACGCCGGCTTGCCCGGGGTTTTCCGTCCCGCAGGAAGTCCCGTTGGGGAATGGCGACCTTCGGGGAACCTGACGCGAAGCGACAGCGCTCGCGCGCACCTAGCACAACGATTCGACAATCGAGGAGACGCCGATGATGGCCCCGAAGGACTTGCTGCTTGCGCTGGTCGTGATCCTGGCGTGGGGCGTGAACTTCGTCGTGATCAAGGTCGGCCTGCACGGCATGCCGCCGATGCTGCTCGGCGCGCTGCGCTTCACGCTCGCGGCCGTGCCCGCGGTGTTCTTCGTGCGCCGGCCGCAGATTCCGTGGCGCCTGTTGGTGCTGTACGGCGCGACGATCCAGCTCGGCCAGTTCGTGTTCCTGTTCACCGGCATGTACGTCGGCATGCCGGCCGGCCTCGCGTCGCTCGTGTTGCAGTCGCAGGCGTTCTTCACGCTCGTGTTCGCGATGCTGTTCCTCGGCGAGCGGCTGCGCGCGCAGAACCTGCTCGGCCTCGCGATCGCCGCGGGCGGGCTCGTCGTGATCGCGGCGCAAGGTGGCCGCGCGATGACGCTCGCGGGTTTCCTGCTGACGATCTGCTCGGCCGCAATGTGGGCGGTCGGCAACATCGTCACGAAGAAGGTCGGCCGTGCAAATCTCGTGTCGCTCGTCGTGTGGGCCAGCCTCGTGCCGCCGGTGCCGTTCTTCCTGCTGTCGCTGTGGTTCGAAGGGCCGCAGCGGATCGCGACCGCACTCGCCGGGCTGAACGGCGCGTCGATCTTCGCGGTCGTCTATCTCGCGTTCGTCGCGACGCTGCTCGGCTACGGGCTGTGGAGCCGCCTGCTGTCGCGCTATCCGGCCGCGCAGGTCGCGCAGTTCTCGCTGCTGGTGCCGATCGTCGGCCTTGCGTCGTCGGCGCTGCTGCTCGACGAGCATCTGACGCGCCCGCAGCTGATCGGCGCGGCGCTCGTGATGGGCGGGCTCGCGGTGAACGTGTTCGGCGGGAAACTGATGCGCCGCTTCGCGGCATCGTGACGCGCCGGCACGCACTGCGTGCCGGCGGCGGGGCGGGGTGGCCGGATACGGCCGTCAGGCCATCCGGCTCTTCGCGAGCGGCGGATTCGCGGCGAAATAGCGCTTGATGCCGCGGAAGATCGCGTCGGCCATCTGGTCGCGATAGCTGTCGTCGTTCAGGCGGCTCTCTTCTTCCGGGTTGCTGATGAACGCCGTCTCGACGAGGATCGACGGAATGTCGGGCGCCTTCAGCACCGCGAACCCGGCCTGTTCGACCGAGCCCTTGTGCAGCTTGTTGATGCCGCCGACTTCCTTCAGCACGTAGTTGCCGTAGCGCAGCGAATCGCGGATCTGCGCGGTCGTCGACATGTCGAACAGCGCGCGGTTCACGGCCGCGTCCGCCGTCTTGATGTTGATCCCGCCGATCAGGTCGGACGAATTTTCCTTGTTCGCCATCCAGCGCGCCGCGGCGCTCGTCGCGCCGTGGTCGGACAGCGCGAACACCGACGAGCCGCGCGCGGATGGCGTCGTGAACGCGTCCGCGTGGATCGACACGAACAGGTCGGCGCCCACGCGGCGCGCCTTCTGCACGCGCACGTTCAGCGGCACGAAGAAGTCGGCGTCGCGCGTCATCATCGCGCGCATGTTCGGCGCGCCGTCGATCTTCGCGCGCAGCTTCTTCGCGATGTCGAGCGCGATGTGCTTCTCGTACGTGCCGCCGCCGCCGATCGCGCCCGGATCCTCGCCGCCATGGCCCGGATCGATTGCCACCGTCAGCAGGCGCACGGTGCTGCCCTTGCCGGATTTCGGCGCGGTGAACTTGTAGGTGTCGCCGTCGTCGTCGCTGTCGTCGCGGCGGGCGATGACGGGCGGCGGCTTGACGGCCGGCTTCGCGGGCGTCGACGGCGTGCCGGCGGCGGGCGGCGTGTGCGGCGTGGCCGGCGTGTTCTGCGCGAAGCGCTGGAAGAACGCGTCGCTGCTGTCGCCCGCGGCGGGCGGCGGGGTACCCGGGCCGGCCAGCGCGGTCGGCGGCTGCATCTGCTGCGCGCGCGCCGTGTCGTTGAGCGCCTGCTCCTTGCGCTCCGTCTGCGCGATCAGGTCGGACAGCGGATCGGGTGCGACAGCCGGATACAGGTCGAACACGAGCCGGTACTTGTAGGTGCCGACCGGCGGCAGCGTGAACACCTGCGGCTTCACCGAGCCTTTCAGGTCGAACACCATCCGCACGACGTGCGGCTGATACTGGCCGACGCGCACCGACTGGATCTGCGGATCGTTCGGCGCGATCTTCGACACGAGGTCGCGCAGCGCCTGGTCGAGATCGAGACCGGTCAGGTCGACCACGAGACGGTCGGGACCCTGCAGCAGCTGTTGGCTATTCTGCAGCGGCTGGTCGGATTCGATCGTGACGCGCGTGTAATCGCGTGCGGGCCACACGCGCACGCCGAGCACCGACGACGCGTGCGCGAGCCGCGGCGCGACGAGACCGAGCACCAGCGTCGACGCGCCCGCGCGCAGGATCTGGCGGCGCCGCCAGTTGTGCGTCGCGGTGGCCGCCGATTCGATCGAGCGGAACGGTTTGATCAACATCTTTCGAGACATGCCTTTCCTGAAGCGCTGTACGCCCGGACGGTGAGGGCGCGGCCGTCGCCATCCACGTCGAGCGAGAAAACCAGATCGGGTACGCCGAGCAGCGGGCCCGCCTGTTGTGGCCATTCGACGAGACAGATCGCGCTGGAATTGAAATATTCGCGAAAGCCTGCGTCGGACCATTCGGCCGGATCGTTGAAACGATACAGATCGAAGTGATAGACCTCGAGTTCCCCATCGTCGCGTTCGAGCGCGTACGGCTCGACGAGCGTATAGGTCGGGCTGCGCACGCGCCCCGTGTGGCCGAGGCCGCGCAGGATCGCGCGGACGAGGGACGTCTTGCCCGCGCCGAGATCGCCGACCAGCTGGATCTGCAGCCCGTCGAACGCGTGCGCGCGGGCAAGCTCGGTGCGCGCCGCGTCGAGCGCGTGCGCGAAGCGGGTGCCGAAGGCCTCGGTCGCTGCTTCGTCGGCGAGCGCGATCACGCGCTGCTCGAGCGGGGCGGGCAGCGTGACGGCATGAGGCGGATGGCTGGACGTGGCTGGCATTCTCGTAAAATAGTGCGATGAACCGATTACCGGAACTCGCCGCATCCGACAGGCCTTCGACTCGTGCCGAAGGCGCGGCACCGTGCGCGCTCGACGATGCGGCGTTGACTGCGCTCGCCGCGCGCATCAGGGCGTGGGGGCGCGAATTGGGTTTCGGGGCGATCGGCATCAGCGATACCGATCTCTCGGATGCCGAAGCGGGCCTCGCCGCCTGGCTGGAAGCCGGATACCACGGCGAAATGGATTATATGGCGAAACATGGGATGAAACGCGCGCGCCCGGCCGAACTTGTGGCCGGTACGCGACGCGTGATCTCCGCGCGGCTCGCCTATCTGCCGGCCGACACGCTCGCCGCCGGCGCGCCCGACGGCGAGCCGGGCGCGCTCGTGCTGCACGACTGGCGCGCGCGCGAACGGGCCCGGCTCGACGATCCGCAGGCGGCCGTCGTGTCGATCTATGCACGCGGCCGCGACTATCACAAGGTGCTGCGCAACCGGCTGCAGACGCTCGCGGAGCGCATCGAGCAGGAGATCGGCGCGTTCGGCTACCGCGTGTTCACCGATTCGGCGCCCGTGCTCGAGGTCGAGCTCGCGCAGAAGGCCGGCGTCGGCTGGCGCGGCAAGCACACGCTGCTGCTGCAGCGCGACGCGGGTTCGCTGTTCTTCCTCGGCGAGATCTACGTCGACGTTCCGCTGCCGACCGACGCGCATACGTCGCCCGACACCGCGCCCGAGACGCCCGGCGCGCACTGCGGCAGCTGCACGCGCTGCATCGGCGCATGCCCGACCGGCGCGATCGTCGAGCCGTACCGCGTCGACGCGCGCCGCTGCATCTCGTACCTGACGATCGAACTGAAAGGCAGCATCCCCGAGCCGCTGCGGCCGATGATCGGCAACCGCGTGTACGGCTGCGACGACTGCCAGCTCGTGTGTCCGTGGAACAAGTTCGCGCAGGCCGCGCCCGTCGCCGATTTCGACGTGCGGCACGGCCTCGACCGCGCGACGCTCGTCGAGCTGTTCGCGTGGAATGCCGACGAATTCGATACGCGGATGCAGGGCAGTGCGATCCGGCGCATCGGCTACGAAAGCTGGCTGCGCAATCTCGCGGTCGGGCTCGGCAATGCGCTGCGCGCGGACGCGGGCCGGCTCCCGCCGCAGGCGCGCGACGCGATCGTCGCCGCGTTGCGCGCGCGGGCCGACGATCCGTCGCCGGTCGTGCGCGAGCATGTCGAATGGGCGCTGCGTGCTGCGTGAGGGCGGCGTAAAGTGTCGTCGGCGCGCGGGGGTGCCGCGCGCATCCATCGGTCAGGAGAGGGCCATGTTCAATGCAGTCATCGACGCGCCGTTCGGCAAGGTCGGCATCCGCACGGATGCCGCGGTGGTGCGCGAGATCGTCTATCTGCCCGAATCGGTGAAGCCGGTCGACCCGGATTCGCCGCTCGCGAAGCGCGCGGTCGAGCAGATCGAACGTTATTTCGAGCGCGCATCGGCGCGCTTCGACCTGCCGCTCGCCGAGGTCGGCAGCGCGTTCCAGCATCGCGTGTGGGACGTGATCAGCGATATCCCGCCCGGCACGGTGCTGACCTACGGCCAGGTCGCGAAGCGGATCGGCAGCGCGCCGCGAGCGGTCGGGCAGGCGTGCGGCGCGAACTACTTCCCGCTCGTGATCCCGTGCCATCGCGTCGTCGCCGCAGGTGGCCTCGGCGGCTTCGCGAACCACGACGACAACGGCTATTACCAGAAAGTGAAGCGCTGGCTGCTGGCGCACGAGGGCGTGCCGTACCGATGAGTGAATCGCTGATTTCCCCCGAAGCCGACGGCGATGCCGCCGAGGCGTCACCCGCGCTGCTCGCGAGCCGCGCGTCGATCGACGTGTTTTGCGATGCGCTGTGGCTCGAGCATGGGCTCGCGCGCAACACGCTCGACGCGTACCGGCGCGATCTGGTGCTGTTCTCCCAATGGCTGGCCGCGACGCACGATGCGCCGCTCGATGCGGCCGACGAGGCGATGGTGACGGGTTATATCGCCGCGCGCAGCGACGGCAAGGCGACGTCGTCGAACCGGCGGCTGTCGGTGTTCCGGCGCTATTACGGCTGGGCCGTGCGCGAGCATCGTGCGAGCGCCGACCCGACGCTGCGGATCACGTCCGCGAAACAGGCGGCGCGGTTTCCGTCGACGTTGTCGGAGGCGCAGGTCGAGGCGTTGCTCGGCGCGCCCGACATCGGCACGCCGCTCGGCCTGCGCGACCGCACGATGCTCGAGCTAATGTATGCGAGCGGGTTGCGCGTGAGCGAGCTCGTGATGCTGAAGACCGTCGAGGTCGGGCTCAACGAGGGCGTCGTGCGCGTGATGGGCAAGGGCTCGAAGGAGCGGCTCGTGCCGTTCGGCGAAGTCGCGCACGGCTGGATCGAGCGCTACCTGCGCGAGGCGCGGCCGGCGCTGCTCGGTGCGCGCGCGGCCGACGCGCTGTTCGTGACCGCGCGCGGCGACGGGATGACGCGCCAGCAGTTCTGGAACATCATCAAGCGCCACGCGCAGCACGCCGACGTGCGCGCACACCTGTCGCCGCACACGCTGCGGCATGCGTTTGCGACGCACCTGCTGAACCACGGCGCCGACCTGCGCGTCGTGCAGTTGCTGCTCGGCCACAGCGACATCTCGACCACGCAGATCTATACGCACGTCGCGCGCGAGCGGTTGAAGACGCTGCACGCGCAACACCACCCGCGCGGCTAGCGCATCCGACGCGGCGCGGGGTGTGTCGCGCGCAACGGCCGGCCCCGGGTCAGACCAGCTCGCGCAGCTTGTGCTTCAGCACCTTGCCCGTCGACGCGGCCGGCAGCGCGTCGAGCACGCGGATGTGCGCGGGGCGCTTATAAGGCGCGAGCCGCTCCGCGCACCATGCGTGCAACGCCGCTTCGTCCGCCGTCGCGCCGGGCACGCGCTCGACGAACGCGAGCACTTCCTCGTTGCCTTCGACTGCGCGGCCGATGACGGCCGCCTGCACGACGTCCGGATGCGCGTTCAGCACCTGCTCGACTTCGACCGGATAGACGTTGAAGCCCGACCGGATGATCAGCTCCTTGCTGCGGCCCGCGATCGTCACCGCGCCGTCCGCCTCCTGCCGCGCGAGATCGCCGGTGCTCAGCCAGCCGTCCGGCGACACGGCCGCGCGTGTGGCCTCAGCGTTGCGGTAGTAGCCGAGCATCACGTTCGGCCCGCGTACGCGGATCTCGCCGACTTCGCCCGGCGGCACGTCGGTGCCGTCCGGCGCGACGATTCGCATCTCCACGCCGGGAATCGGCACGCCGACCGAGCTGTCGGCGCGCGGCGCGTCGAGCGGTGTCTGCGTGATCGTCGGGCTGCTTTCGGTCATCCCGTAGCCGTTGTGCAGCGTCACGCCGTACAGGCGCTCGACGCGTGCCTTCAGGTTCGCGTCGAGCGGCGAGCCGCCCGAATACGCAAAGCGCAGGCGCGGTGCGCACCACGCGTGACCGTGCGTGTGCAGGTGTTCGAGCAGCTTTGCGTGCATCGCGGGCACGCCCTGGAAGATCGTGACGCCTTCGTCGGCGAGCGCGACGCGCACCGCTTCCGGCGAGAAGCGCGGGGCGAGCCGCAGTGTCGCACCCGCGTATAGGCTGCCGAGGCAGACCGACGCGAGCCCGTACACGTGCGACACGGGCAGCACCGTATAGACGACGTCGTCGGGCGACACGCGGCGCAGCGTGCTCGACGTCGCCGCGATGAACAGCAGGTTGCGATGCGACAGCATCACGCCTTTCGGTGTGCCGGTCGTGCCGGTCGTGTAGATCAGCGCCGCGCATTGCGCGGCACCGTCGGCGGCGATCGGCTCGCCCGGCGCGCTCGCGTCGACGCGATGCGACCACGCGCCGATGTCGACCGGCAGCGCACTGGCAGGCGTCGCGCCGTGCCGTTCGGCATGCGCGCGCGCGTCGGGCGATGCGTCGGTGGTGAACGCGATCAGCGTCGGACGCGCGTGCGCGGCGATTGCGTCGAGCTCGCTGGCGGACAGCCGCGCGTTCGACACGAGCGCCCACGCGTCGAGGCGCGCGGCCGCGAACAGCAGCACGATCTGCGCGACGCAGTTTTCGGCGACGATCATCACGCGGTCGCCGCCTTGCACGCCGAGGTTAGCGAGCAGCGCAGCGGCCGCATCGACGGCCTGCGCCAGGTCGCCGTACGACAGGCGGCGCGCGTCCTCGATCAGCGCCGGATGCGCGGGCGCCTGCGCGGCCCAGCGTGCGGGCACGTCGGCGATGCGGCGCGGCAGCGCGGCGAGCAGTGCCTCGACGTCGAGCGGCTCGGAGGAACGGATGGACGAGGGCATGGCGTCTCCAGAAAAGGGGCGGGCGGCAGCGTGGCGATGTTTGCGAACGATCGTGCCATGACGGTGCGTGCGCCACAATCGGCCATTCGGGCAATAGCGCTTCGCGATGTCCGCAATGATGATGGACGGAATCGTTGCGGCGACGCAGCCGGCCGCCCGGCGGAAAACGGGCCGCGAGTATACCGCCGGCACGGGCGCGAGAGCGCCATTGCACGCCCGCCGGTCGTTCGCCATTAAAATGCCGCCATGAGCAAATCCAGACACGTGTCCGAAACTCCTGCGACCCAGCTGTTGCGCCGCCACGGCGTCGCGTTCGGCGAGCACCCGTACGACTACGTCGAGCACGGCGGCACCGGCGAATCGGCGCGCCAGCTCGGCGTCGACGAGCACAGCGTCGTGAAGACGCTCGTGATGGAAGATGAACACGCGAAGCCGCTGATCGTGCTGATGCACGGCGATCGCACCGTATCGACGAAGAACCTCGCGCGGCAGATCGGCGCGAAGCGCGTCGAGCCGTGCAAGCCCGAGGTTGCGAACCGCCATTCCGGCTATCTCGTCGGCGGCACGTCGCCGTTCGGCACGCGCAAGGCGATGCCCGTCTACGTCGAGGCGACGATCCTCGAGCTGCCGACGATCTACCTGAACGGCGGCCGTCGCGGCTACCTCGTCAGCCTCGCGCCGGCCGTGCTCACGTCGCTGCTCGGTGCGCAGTCCGTGCAGTGCGCCAGTGTCGACTGAGGGTTTCACCTTCGTGGCAGGCCGCGCGCGTTCGGTAGAATGGGCGCCGTTTCGGCTTGCCGCGCGCAGCCGTCCTTTACCGATACGTTGAAAGAAGAGTCCTCCGCATGCAGATCCTGCTCGCCGCCCTCGTTGCCTACCTGATCGGTTCGGTGTCGTTCGCCGTCGTCGTCAGCGGCGCGATGGGCCTGGCCGACCCGCGTTCGTACGGGTCGAAGAATCCCGGCGCGACCAACGTGCTGCGCAGCGGCAACAAGAAGGCCGCGATCCTCACGCTCGTCGGCGATGCGTTCAAGGGCTGGATTGCCGTCTGGCTCGCACGGCGCTTGGGGCTGCCCGACGTCGCGGTCGCATGGGTCGCGATCGCCGTGTTCCTCGGCCATCTGTATCCGGTGTTCTTCCGCTTCCAGGGCGGCAAGGGCGTCGCGACCGCGGCCGGCGTGCTGCTCGCCGTGCACCCGGTGCTCGGGCTCGCGACCGCGCTGACCTGGCTGATCGTCGCGTTCTTCTTCCGCTATTCGTCGCTCGCGGCGCTGGTGGCGGCCGTGTTCGCGCCGGTGTTCGACGTGTTCCTGTTCGGCGCGAGCCACAACCCGGTCGCGTGGGCCGTGCTCGCGATGAGCGTGCTGCTCGTGTGGCGTCACCGCGGCAACATTTCTAAGCTGCTGGCGGGGCAGGAGAGCCGGATCGGCGACAAGAAGAAGGCGGCCGGGGACGGCGGCGCGCAGGACGGCGGGAAAGCCTGAGGCAGTGCGGCGCTCGCCGCATGCCGGGCGCGCCGCGTGAGCGGGGCCCGGCAGGATGACGTGACGGATCGTCCGGCGATCAGTCGCGGAAGTTGTTGAAGTCGAGCGGCGTGTCGGTCACGTCCTTGCGCAGCATCGCGATCACGCTCTGCAGGTCGTCGCGCTTCGTGCCGGCCACGCGCACCGCGTCGCCCTGGATGCTCGCCTGCACCTTGATCTTGCTGTCCTTCACGAGCCGCACGATCTTCTTCGCGAGATCGCCGGTCACGCCTTTCTTCACGGTGACGATCTGCTTGACCTTGTCGCCGCCGATCTTCTCGACCTTGCCGTAGTCGAGGAAGCGCACGTCGACGTTGCGCTTGGCCAGCTTGCCGATCAGCACGTCCTTGACCTGGCCGAGCTTGAAATCGTCATCGGCGAACAGCGTCAGCTCGCGTTCCTTCTGCTCGACGCGCGCGTCGGAGCCCTTGAAGTCGAAGCGCGTCGAAATTTCCTTGTTCGACTGCTCGATGGCGTTCTTCACTTCGATCATGTTCGCTTCGGAAACGACGTCGAACGATGGCATGGCATTCTCCCTTGAGATGCGGGCACCCGGCTCGCGCACGGGCACTCGCTATAATTGCGGACTGTTTGCCATTTTACCGATGCCCCTCCGTTTGCCCAAGGCCGGCCATGCGCCGTCCGGGCCGACGTGACCGCGAATGCCCGATGCCTCCTGACGATTCCGCCCTGTCGCTGCTTCCCGACCATCCGCTCGCCGCGCACAACACGTTCGGCATCGCCGCGACCGCGCGCTTTGCCGCGCGCATCACGCATGCGTCGCAGTTCGAGGCGCTCCATCGCGACCCGCGCGTCGCGAACCTGCCGCAGCTCGTGCTCGGCGGCGGCAGCAACGTCGTGTTCACGCGCGATTTCGACGGCGTCGTGCTGCTCGACGAGATCGCGGGTCGCCGCGTCGTGCGCGAGGACGACAGCGCTTGGTACGTCGAGGCCGGCGGCGGCGAGAACTGGCATGCATTCGTCGCATGGACGCTCGAACACGGGATGCCGGGCCTCGAGAACCTCGCGCTGATTCCGGGCACGGTCGGCGCCGCGCCGATCCAGAACATCGGCGCGTACGGGCTCGAGATGAAGACGTATTTCGACGCGCTGGTCGCGGTCGAGCTGGCGACGGGGCGCACCGAGCACTTCGACGCTGCGCGCTGCGCGTTCGGCTATCGCGACAGCTTTTTCAAGCGGGAAGGGCGCGGCCGGTTCGCGATCGTGTCGGTGACGTTCCGGCTGCCGAAGCAATGGACGCCCCGGCTCGGCTACGCGGACGTCACGCGCGAACTCGACGCACGCGGCATCGCGCCCGATGCGGCGACGCCGCGCGACGTGTTCGACGCCGTCGTGGCGATCCGCCGCGCGAAGCTGCCCGATCCGCTCGTCCTCGGCAACGCGGGCAGTTTCTTCAAGAATCCGGTGATCGATGCCGCACAGTTCGATGCGCTGCGCGTCCGCGCGCCCGACATCGTGTCGTATCCGCAGCCGGACGGGCGTATGAAGCTCGCGGCCGGCTGGCTGATCGACCGCTGCGGCTGGAAGGGGCGCGCGCTGGGCGCAGCGGCCGTGCACGACCGCCAGGCGCTCGTGCTCGTCAATCGCGGCGGCGCGACGGGCGCCGACGTGCTCGCGCTGGCGCGGGCGATCCAGGCCGACGTACGCGCGCAATTCGGCGTCGAGCTGGAGCCCGAACCGGTCTGCCTGTAACACGGGTTTCGCGCCGCGTTTCGCGCGGCCAAACAAGAAGCGCCGATCGTCGATCGGCGCTTTTTTCATGGATTGCCGGATGCCGGCGCGTCAGTGCTTGAGGCGGCCGAGCAGCAGGAACTCCATCAGTGCCTTCTGCACGTGCAGGCGGTTTTCCGCTTCGTCCCACACGACGCTTTGCGGGCCGTCGATCACGCCCGCCGTCACTTCCTCGCCGCGATGCGCGGGCAGGCAGTGCATGAAGAGGGCGTCCGGGTTCGCGTGGCCCATCATTTCCTCGTCGACGCACCAGTCGGCGAATGCCTTCATCCGCGCCTCGTTCTCGGCCTCGAAGCCCATGCTCGTCCACACGTCGGTGGTGACGAGATCGGCGCCCTTGCACGCTTCGTTCGGATCGTCGAACACTTCATAGAACGGCGCGCTGTCGGGCGAAACGAGCTTCATGTCGAGCGCGTAGCCGGGCGGCGTGGACAGGCGCAGCTTGAAGCCGAGGATCTGCGCGGCTTCGATCCACGTGTAGAGCATGTTGTTCGCGTCGCCGACCCAGGCGACGGTCTTGCCGGCGATCGGGCCGCGGTGCTCGTAGTACGTGAAGATGTCGGCGAGCACCTGGCACGGGTGGTACTCGTTCGTCAGGCCGTTGATCACCGGCACGCGGGAGTTATCCGCGAAGCGCTTGATGACCTCCTGCTCGAACGTGCGGATCATGATGATGTCGACCATCCGCGAGATGACCTGCGCGGAATCCTCGACCGGTTCGCCGCGGCCGAGCTGCGTGTCGCGCGTGCTCATGAACACGGCGTGGCCGCCGAGCTGGAAGATCCCGGCCTCGAACGACAGGCGCGTGCGCGTCGAGCTCTTCTCGAAGATCATCGCGAGCGTGCGATCGTGCAGCGGGTGATAGGTCTCGTAGTTCTTGAACTTGCGCTTCAGGATACCCGTGCGTTCGAGCACGTACTCGTAGTCTTCCAGCGAGAAATCCTTGAACTGCAGGTAGTGACGAATGGTTTTGGCGGTCATGAAGCGAAATACGGCGGGTTGCACCCGGCAGCAAGGCCGGACGGCGCCGCCGTCGGGTGTGGATAACTCAAAGCAGCATAAAGGATTTTCTGTGCTTTGACGAGCCGCGGAAAGACGCGGGGCACGATCGCCGCGTGCGGCGGGCGGTGCGGGAGGAGGGCTGTCGGGACGGCGCGCGATGGCGCGCTGCGGTATAATTCGAAAGTTTTCTCCAGCCCGGCAGGCAAGCCTCCTCGCGCTCTGCCGGACACAAGCCGTGCGCTGCACAAATCCGGTGCAGTCCACCGGCGGCGCGCGCCGACGTCCCGTTTTCGGGATATCGGAATGCTTGTGCCGCCGTCCGTTTCAGCTTTGTGTTCGCGTATCCAGGCGCCGTTGCCTGGACATCGCCGGGCCGTCACTTGGGTAACCACATGGCTGAAACCCCTCCGACCGAATTCTTCATCCAGGGCATCACGAAAGACGGGAAAAAGTTTCGCCCGAGCGACTGGTCGGAACGTCTGGCCGGTGTGATGGCCTGCTTCGGGCCAGGGGCGAGCGGGCGGAATGCGCGTCTCCAGTATTCGCTCTACGTGCGTCCGACGATGCTCGGCGACCTGAAATGCGTGATCCTCGATTCTCGGCTGCGCGACGTCGAGCCGATGGCTTTCGATTTCGTGCTGAATTTCGCGAAGGACAACAACCTCGTCGTCACCGAGGCGTGCGAACTGCCGGACTACGACGCGAAGAAGTGATGCCGGCCCGGGCGAGGGCGGCTTGCCGCGCCCGCCCGGGAAAATGTCGTCGGTGCGCATGATGCGCCGGCGACAGGCAACAAAAAAGCCCGCCTAGGCGGGCTTTTTTGCGATCGCAGGAAACAGGAACGCCCGCGTGAGCGGGCGCACCGGATTTACGCTGCTGCCTGCAGACCCTTGACGGCTGCGGCGAGGCGGCTCTTGCTGCGAGCGGCCTTGTTCTTGTGAACGATCTTCTTGTCGGCGATCGTGTCGATCGTCTTGACGGCAGACTTGAACAGCTCTGCAGCCTTTGCCTGGTCGCCGGCGTCGACAGCCTTGCGAACAGCCTTGATCGCGGTACGGAATTTCGAGCGCAGCGCCGAGTTGTGCGAGTTTGCCTTCGCGGCCTGGCGGGCGCGCTTGCGTGCTTGTGCGGAGTTAGCCATGACGGTTCCTTATCCTGTCCTGTTTCCAGAGCTTGGAGCCTGACGGCCAAGCGCTGCTTTTCGATCCGTCCCCTGAGAACGATTGCCCAGGGGCGCATAAAAAAACGGTGATTTTAACCGAGGCCGGGACATGAAAACGGCAGTTGCCGTGCATGTACGAGCCCAGAAACCGGCGATTATAGCAACAAAATCAAGCGAGTGGCAAGTTTAACGTGACCCCTGCCGAGTGGGGCGCCGGCGGCGTGCGCGCTTTTCGGCATCGGCCGCTGGCCGGGCCACGCAACGTCCGTATAATAAGCGCCCCATGAATCTATTCCGAGCCCTGCTGACGGTCAGCGGCTTCACGCTGCTGTCGCGCGTGACCGGACTGGCCCGCGAGACGCTGATCGCCCGTGCGTTCGGCGCCAGTCAATACACCGACGCGTTCTACGTCGCCTTCCGCATCCCGAACCTGCTGCGCCGCCTGTCTGCCGAAGGCGCGTTCTCGCAGGCGTTCGTGCCCATCCTCGCCGAGTTCAAGAACCAGCAGGGGCACGATGCGACGAAGGCGCTTGTCGACGCGATGTCCACCGTGCTGGCGTGGGCGCTTGCCGTGCTGTCGGTCTTCGGGATCGCCGGCGCATCGTGGGTCGTGTTCGCGGTCGCGTCCGGCCTGCACACCGACGGGCAGGCGTTCCCGCTCGCGGTCACGATGACGCAGATCATGTTCCCGTACATCGTGTTCATCTCGCTGACGACGCTCGCGTCCGGCGTGCTGAACACGTACAAGAGCTTCTCGCTGCCTGCGTTCGCGCCGGTGCTGCTCAACGTCGCGTTCATTGCCGCAGCCGTGTTCGTTGCGCCGCACCTGAAGGTGCCGGTGTTCGCGCTCGCGTGGGCCGTCATCGTCGGCGGCGTGCTGCAGTTCATCGTGCAGCTGCCGGGCCTGAAGAAGATCGACATGGTGCCGCTGATCGGCCTCAACCCGCTGCGCGCGCTGCGCCACCCGGGCGTGAAGCGCGTGCTCGCGAAAATGGTGCCTGCGACGTTCGCGGTGTCGGTCGCGCAACTGTCGCTGATCATCAACACCAACATTGCGTCGCGGCTCGGGCAGGGCGCCGTGTCGTGGATCAACTACGCCGACCGCCTGATGGAATTTCCGACGGCGCTGCTCGGCGTCGCGCTCGGCACGATCCTGCTGCCGAGCCTGTCGAAGGCGCACGTCGATGCCGATTCGCAGGAGTATTCGGCGCTGCTCGACTGGGGGCTGCGCGTCACGTTCCTGCTCGCGGCGCCGAGCGCGCTCGCGCTGTTCTTCTTCGCGACGCCGCTCACCGCGACCCTCTTCAACTACGGCAAGTTCGACGCGCACACCGTGACGATGGTCGCGCGCGCGCTCGCGACCTACGGGATCGGTCTCGTCGGTATCATCCTGATCAAGATCCTCGCGCCGGGCTTCTATGCGAAGCAGGACATCAAGACGCCCGTGAAGATCGCGATCGGCGTGCTGATCGTCACGCAGATCTCGAACTACGTGTTCGTGCCGCTGATCGGTCATGCGGGCCTGACGCTGAGCATCGGCGTCGGCGCGTGCCTGAACTCGCTGCTGCTGTTCATCGGGCTGCGCAAGCGCGGCATCTACCAGCCGTCGCCGGGCTGGCCGCGCTTCTTCGTGCAGCTGATCGGTGCGGCGCTCGTGCTCGCGGGCCTGATGCACTGGCTGTCGATCAGCTTCGACTGGACCGGGATGCGGGCGCAGCCGCTCGATCGCATTGCGCTGATGGCTGCGTGCCTCGTGGTGTTCGCTGCACTATATTTCGGTATGTTGTGGGTGATGGGCTTCAAATACGCTTATTTCAGAAGGCGCGCCAAGTGACGACCGCAATGACCCGCGTCCTCGACTACTTCAGCACGCTCGTGGCAGACGACGACAGCCTGCCTGTCACGGAAGCGGCGCTGTCGCTGGCGCAGGACGCATATCCCGACCTCGACCTGCAGGGCACGCTGGCCGAACTCGACATGCTGGCGGCACGGCTGCGCCGGCGGCTCGCCGACGATGCGGACCTGAAGGGCCGCGTCGCCGCGCTGAACGATTTCTTTTTCCGCGAGCTCGGCTTCGCGTGCAATCACAACGATTACTACGACCCCGATAACAGCCACCTGAATGCGGTGCTGAAGCGGCGCCGCGGGATTCCGATCTCGCTGTCGGTGCTGTACCTGGAACTCGCCGAGCAGGTCGGCGTGCCGGCGCGTGGCGTATCGTTTCCCGGCCATTTCCTGCTGCGCGTCACGCTGCCGGACGGCGACCTGATCATCGATCCGGCCAACGGCCATTCGCTGTCCGAAGCCGAGATGGTCGAGATGCTCGAGCCGTACGTCGCGCGGGCGGCCGGTGCGGTCGACAGCGCGTTGCGCGCACTGCTGCAGCCGGCGACGAGCCGCGAGATCATCGCGCGGATGCTGCGCAACCTGAAGACGATCTATCTTCAGACCGAACGCTGGCAGCGGCTGCTCGCGGTGCAGCAGCGGCTCGTGATCCTGTTGCCCGAGCACCTCGACGAAGTCCGCGACCGCGGTTTCGCGTACGCGCGGCTCGATTACCTGCGCCCCGCGCTCGAGGATCTCGAGCAGTATCTCGGTGAGCGGCCGGACGCGGAGGACGCCACCGTCGTCGAGTCGCAAGTGACCGAATTGCGGCAGCGGATGCAGCGCGACGGCGAGGACTGAGCTGCCGCCGTGCTGCCGAACCCTGAATGACAAAACGCCCGCGCTGCGGGCGTTTTTTTGCGTGCCTATTTCGGCTGCATCCGGATCGCGCCGTCGAGGCGGATCACTTCGCCGTTGAGCATCGGATTCTCGACGATCTGGCGCACCAGCAGCGCGTATTCGGCCGGTTTGCCGAGCCGCGGCGGGAACGGCACCATCGCGCCGAGCGCGTCCTGGACGTCCTGCGGCATGCCGAGCAGCATCGGCGTCTCGAACAGGCCGGGCGCGATCGTCATCACGCGGATGCCGTTGCGCGACAGGTCGCGTGCGATCGGCAGCGTCATGCCCGCGACGCCGGCTTTCGACGCCGCATACGCGGCCTGGCCGATCTGCCCGTCGAATGCGGCAACCGACGCGGTGCTGACGATCACGCCGCGCTCGCCGTCCGCGGTCGGTGCGGTGGCGGCCATCGCGGCGGCCGCGAGCCGGATCATGTTGAACGTGCCGACGAGGTTCACGTTGATCGTCTTCGCGAACACGTCGAGTGGATGCGCGCCGTCCTTGCCGACGGTCTTCGCGGCGGGTGCGATGCCCGCGCAGTTCACGAGGCCGCGCAGCGTGCCCGCGCGCGTTGCCGCGTCGACGGCCGCCTGCGCGTCGGCCTCGCTCGTCACGTCGCAGTGCACGAAGATGCCGCCCAGTTCCATCGCGAGCGCGGTGCCCGCCGCGTCGTTCAGGTCGGCGAGCACGACCGTGCCGCCTGCCTGCGCGAGCATCCGCGCCGTGCCGGCGCCGAGACCCGATGCGCCGCCCGCGATCAGAAACACGTTGCCGCGAATTTCCATGACTGTCTCCTTTGTCGACCGCCCTTGGCGCTTTAGCGCTTAGGGCGGTCCCATGCCAAGGCGGTCGACCGCCCTTGGCGCTTTAGCGCTTAGGGCCGCCCCATGCAAGGCGGCCGACCGCCGTTGCCGCTTCGGCGCCTGTTACGGTTCTGCGCAAAGCGGTTGTCTGGTTCGATGCCGCGCGATCGGTTGAAATGCCGGGGCGCCGGTAGCAGGGGCTCCGGCACCCGACCGATTGTACGGGGCACCCTCGCGCGGCGGCGAGACCGGAGCGGTCGTGCGGATTCCGCCCGGGCAAAAAAAAGCCGCCCGGAAAGGGCGGCTTGCGGGTGCGCGACGCGCTGCTTACTTCAGTGCGCCAAACGCGCGCTCGCGGATTTCCTCGACGCTGCCGAGGCCCGAGATCTTGCGATACTGCGGGGCCTTCAGGCCGTTTTCCTCGCCGCGCTGCGCCCAGTCGCCGTAGTACGTGATCAGCGGCTTGGTCTGCGCTTCGTACACTTCGAGACGCTTCTTGACGGTTTCTTCCTTGTCGTCGTCGCGCTGGATCAGCGGCTCGCCCGTCACGTCGTCATGGCCTTCGACCTTCGGCGGGTTGAACTTGACGTGGTACGTGCGGCCCGATGCCGGGTGCGTGCGGCGGCCGCTCATGCGCTCGATGATTTCCGAGAACGGCACGTCGATCTCGAGCACGTAGTCGATCGCGACGCCGGCTTCCTTCATTGCGTCAGCCTGCGCGATCGTGCGCGGGAAACCGTCGAACAGATAGCCGTTCGCGCAGTCGGATTCCTTCAGGCGCTCCTTGACGAGGCCGATGATCAGCGCGTCCGGCACGAGCTTGCCGGCATCCATGTAGCCCTTCGCCTCGACGCCGAGCGGCGTGCCGGCCTTCACGGCCGCGCGCAGCATGTCGCCCGTCGAGATTTGCGGGATGCCGAATTTTTCCTTGATGAAGTTTGCCTGGGTGCCCTTTCCCGCGCCGGGCGCGCCCAACAGGATCAAACGCATGGTGATATCTCCAGTATGTAGATTCGCGTGGCGAGACGCAAAAAGCGCCGGCGACGGCGTGCGCGGGGCTTGCCTGGCGCGCGGCGGACCGGTCTGATGCGGCGCGTCGGGTTGAGCGACGCACGGCTGCCGGCAGGGCCGCGGGCGGGGTCAAGCGAGGACGCGCTGGTCGCGGACGGCTCGCACAATCGCCTGATTATGCCACGGGTTATTTTGAACCCGGCTGAAAAAGGGCCTGCACGCGTGCGAGATCGGCCGGCGTGTCGATCCCGGCTTCGGGCGCGGACTCGGTGATCAGCACTGCGATGCGCTCGCCGTGCCAGAGCGCGCGCAGCTGTTCCAGCTGCTCGGCCTGTTCGATCGGCGCCTGCGCGAGCGTCGGATACGTGCGCAGGAAACGCGCGCGATACGCATAGAGGCCGATGTGCCGGTAGACCGGGAAAGCCGGTGCTGGCATGGCTGCGACGTCGGGCCAGTGCGGCTGGTATGCGTCCCGGCTCCACGGAATCGGCGCGCGCGAGAAGTACAGCGCGACGCTCTGCGCGTCGAGCGCGACCTTCACGACGTTCGGGTTGAACACGTCGGCCGCGTCGTGGATCGGGTGGGCGGCCGTCGCAATCGCGCAGGCCGGATGCGCGGCGAGGTGCGACGCTACGTCGCGCACCAGCACGGGGTCGATCAGCGGCTCGTCGCCCTGCACGTTGACGACGACGGTGTCGTCGCTCCACCCGAACGTCGCCGCGACTTCCGCGAGCCGATCGGTGCCGGACGGATGGTCGGCGCGCGTCAGCACCGCTTCGAAGCCGTGGTCACGTGCCGCATCGAGCACGCTCTGCGCGTCGGACGCGACGAGCACCTGCTGCGCGCCCGCTTCGCGCGCGCGCTCGGCGACGCGCACGACCATCGGCTTGCCGCCGAGATCGGCGAGCGGCTTGTTCGGGAGCCGCGTCGACGCGAGCCGGGCGGGAATGACGGCGATGAAGGGTTGCGGGTGAGTCATCGGGGAGGGCGGTGAGAAGAGCGGAGCGGGCGACGCGTCTGGTGCGGGTCGCCCGGCGGGGTTCGGCACCCTGGCCGCGGACGTGCCGCGGCTCGGGCCGGGTCGGCCGGCTTAGCGGCCGGCCGGGTCGACCGGCGTGCCTTCGACGGTCTGGCGCGCTTCGTCGACCAGCATCACGGGGATGCCGTCGCGGATCGGGTAGGCGAGCTTGTCCGCGTTGCAGATCAGCTCCTGCGCGGCACGGTCATAGTGGAGCGGGCCTTTGCAGATAGGGCACACAAGGATTTCAAGCAGGCGAGCGTCCACGGAGTTTCTCCACAACGAGGGCAATGAGGCGAGGGTCGAGCGCGGCTTCGACGGGGACGACCCACAGTCGAGCGTCGCGCCAGGAAGCGCCCAATTTTACTGCATCCTTCTCGGTGATCAGGATCGCATCGACGGCGTCGTCGACGAACGGATTGTCGGCGAACGCGTAGTGGTCGGGCAGCGCGCGCGTCGCGGGCGCGAGACCGGCCGCGCGCAGCGTCGCGAAGAAGCGTTCCGGCGCGCCGATGCCGGCCGCGGCGAGCACGCGCTCGTTCGCGAACTGCG
>NZ_JAAGPP010000086.1:0-38033 GCF_017104975.1 Burkholderia sp. Ac-20344 | reverse complement strand
GCGCTACATCCACTACTACAACCACGAACGCATCAAGCTCAAGTTGAAAGGGCTGAGTCCCGTGCAATACAGGACTCAGCCCTTGGGCGCCTAGCCTTTAACCGTCCAACTTCGTGGGGTCAGTTCATCCGGCGCCTTTTTTGTTTTTTGCCGCCTCAAAAACCTGCCGCGCCGATCAATCGATAGTACGGAGTGTTTTCAATGCAACAGCCCTGGAAAGCAGTCGCCTTGTCGGATTTGCCGCTTCGCGAGGACCTCAAGACGCGGCACGCGTACGGGGCGCCGCAGCTCGATGTGCCGGTCTGCCTGAACGTCAACGAGAATCCCTATCCGCCGTCGCCCGCGCTCGTCGAGCGCATCGCGACCGCGGTGGCCGATGCGGCACGCGCCGCGAACCGCTATCCCGATCGCGACTTTGCCGAGCTGCGAGCGCATCTGGCTGCGTATCTGACGCACGACACCGGCGTGACGGTCGACGCATCGAGCATCTGGGCAGCCAACGGCTCGAATGAAGTGATCCAGCAGATCCTGCAGGCCTTCGGCGGCCCGGGGCGATCGGCGCTGGCCTTTACGCCCGCGTATCCGATGTACGACGAATACTGCCGCACGACCTTCACGCGCCTGCATACGTTGCCGCGCACCGGGGATTTCGCGCTGGATCTCGATCAGGCCCTCGACAGCATCCGCGAGCACCAGCCGAGCGTGGTGCTGCTGACGTCGCCGAACAACCCGACCGGCACCGCGCTGCCGGTCGACGATATCCGCGCCATCCTCGACGTCGCGCCGGGCGTGGCCGTCGTCGACGAAGCCTATGCCGAGTTCCGGCGTCACGGCGTCCCCAGCGCGGTCACGCTGCTGCCGGAGCATCCGCGGCTCATCGTTACCCGCACGTTGAGCAAGGCGTTCAAATTCGCGGGCGGCCGCGTCGGGTATTGCGCGTGCACGCCGGCGATCGTGGCAGCGCTGAAGCTGGTGCGACTGCCCTATCACCTGTCCGCCTTTACCCAGGCGGCGGCGTGCGCGGCGCTGGTCGCGCGTGACGAGATGCTGTCGCAAGTCGACGCGATCAAGGCCGAGCGCGATTCGACCGTCGGCTGGCTGCGTGGCCTGGGCCTCACGGTGGCCGATTCCGACGCCAACTTCGTGATGTTCGGCGAGTTTGCGGATCGGCACCGGATCTGGAGCGGACTCCTGCGCCACGGCGTCCTGATTCGCGAGTCGGGCCCGCCGGCGTACCTTCGCGTGTCCATCGGCACCGGCGCGGAGATGGCCGCGTTTCGTGCGGCCCTGCTTGACGTAATGTCGCCCGGATAGGCGACCGGCCATCCGGTCGACGACGCGATGGCGCGCGTGCCGCCGCCGTACCCGACGATGCACTTACTTCATCGTCGCGAACCGCAGTTCCATCGCGTCGATCTTCGTGAGCACCGCTTCGCTGAGCTTTCTGACGTGGCGCGGCACATCGGGCGCCGACAGCAGCTCCTCGATTCGCCCTCGCCAGTAGCTCGGATGCCGCACACGCCCCGCGCCCGACATCGACACATCGTCAGCGTTCGTCTCGCTGTCCAGGAGAGCCACCATTCTCTGGATGTGAAAGAGCTCTCGTTCTGCAAAGTCTCTTGCCAGCATATTGATTGAAATTCCCCCGAAATACGACAGCGGACCTTCCGTCATCAACGCGCTATCGTGTTGCGATGCAGACGACTCACCGCACACGTCGAGCGCCATCGTACGTAGAAGCTGTGTCAGTAAACCGCGTGGGCATTTGCTGAATTCGACGCGGAATGGCGGGCCCATCCGTTTGTTATGGTGACTTCCGGCCCCGATGCCCTGTGGTCAATCGTAGGCTTACCGCCGGGCGATGGCATCTCCCAAAATGGAGATGCGGGGCGATATTGGCGGGCGGCGGTTTCCGGAAAATGCGAGGCGTCGGGAATGGCGCGGCAGGCACGCGGTTGCCGGCCGGCCACACATTCCCGATCGGCTGACTACTCGAACGGCGCGCAGCCGTTGCGCCGCCGCCGGGCGGGCAGGACGCGAGGATTTGCAGCGCGCACCGGTGGAGTGCAGGTTTCGTAGCACGAATGACGACTGCGGGCGCGACCGTGCAGCACCGTATGCCGCAAGCGTCGGCCGCGGCAACGTCCGCGCCCTGCTCGGCGAGCCCGCGCGCAGAATCCCCCGGACACGGGTCGAACGATCATGCGGCCCATTCGCCCGGCCCGCCGCGCGCATTCACATCGCAGATATCGAATACCGCTTGAAGCGCTGCGAGATCCTCTTCGTCGAACAACCTGTCGAGTGCTTTCGGCAGCCGTTTCTTTTTCTTTCGTGTATTGCACGCGCCCGATGCCACTGACTGGCGCGCATTGTCCGGATATCTGAATGTTTCGCGGAATGACGCACCCGCACGACACGCCCCGTTGTCGTCAGAGATCGGCCTCGCCATGCTTCAGCCCGAAAATGAAATCTGCCTCCACCGACGCGCCTTTGGGCAATTGCAGCACGCCGACCGACGTACGCGTATGAAGACCAGCGTCGCCGAGCACCGCATACAAAACATCGGATACGCCATCGGCAACTTCGCTTTGCATCGTGAAGCCGAGTGCACTTCGTACATACACGGTGATGCGCGGCACCGTCGCTATCGCGTCGAGCGTGCCGCAGTGCTTTCTGATCAACGACAGCGCACGCAGCGCCGCTACGCCGGCGGCCCGACGAGCTTCGTCGAGCGAAACGGATTCCCCGACGACGCCCACGAAATGCACCACTTCTCCGATTCGCGGAATCTGGCCGGCAATGTAAGCCGTATTCCCGTCGACCAGAACGGGCGTGTACTTTCCGCCGATCCTGATTTCGTCGTCCGGATTGAAGCCGAATTCGGCCGCGATCCGGCTCAGCTTATTGTCTCTGTTCATTAGTGAATTCCCCGATACCTCATAAAAATGCAAACATTAATTGACGTTTTTCTTCTTGTCTCCAGGAAGAAAACCTGCAGCGAACGGTCAAAGTGACGTGCTGCCGCCGTTAAAAGTTTCCGGGTAATCCTCTACGATTTCTCGAACATGACGCACTTCTCAGGTGTTCGAAGCAGTCCTGCATCGTCTTATCGACGACAAAACACGTAGTCGAAGAGAATTTCCTCAAAATTTCCCGCTGAAACCGCTATCATGTGTGTACTTCAACCTGAAGAGCGATACATGGCAACTTACAAGGAACTGAAAGCCCAAATGGAAGCTTTGGCCGAGAAAGCCGAAGCTGCACGTGCCACGGAATTCCAGGCGATCGTCGACGACATCCGCACCAAAGTTGCGGAATTCGGCATTACCGAGAAAGACATTTTCGGTACACGTCGTGGTCGACCGGCCAAGCAAGCGGCCGCCCCCGTGCAGGCAAAGTATCGCGACCCGAAGACCGGGGCAACCTGGTCGGGCCGCGGTCGCGCGCCTGCATGGATCAAGGACGCGAAGAATCGCAATCGATTCCTGATCCAGGAATAAGATTCTCGACGCGCATCGGCGCACGGTTTAGCGCGCCGCTCTGCTATTTGGGCATCGATACCGGCGGTATTCAAAGACCGTTCCGGTTGATGAAGCTTTGTCTCATTCGGCGCGTAGCGGCATGCTGCGCGCCGGATAGCGCTCCGCCCGATATTTCCTGATTCAACGTTCGTAATAGATCGCAAGCCACACGGATTGCGTGTCTTCGTGCGTCCACGCGACGCGATGGCGGCAATGCGGCTCGATCAGCACGTAGTCGCCGGGACGCATTTCATGGCGCGTCGGGCCTTCTTCGAATTCGAGTACGGCCGCCCCCGACAGCAGCACGACCCACTCGGCGCGTGAGTCGTCATACCAAAAGCCATCTGGGCTCGTGTGACCCATCGATACGATTCGCTCGACGTTCAGACGCTGGCCCGTGACGAGGAGATCGATTTGCTCATCGTCGCCACGCTGGCCTTCGGTGGTGAACAGGTTGCCGGTTTGAAGTTGCATGGGTCGCCTCGTCGGTGGTATTCGGGGGGCTGCGGGCAGATTTGAAGGTGGCGGTCACTGTAGTCCAGTGACCGCCAATACGGCGCCCTTGTTTCGCTGCGAAGGCCGTGGTGGAACACGTCGATCCGTAGTCGACCGAAGCCAGCGTAACGCGCCGAATCCGGGCGAAATCGCGTCAAGCCTCCTGCAAACGTGTCTACGATTCCTGAGCCAAGGTAACGACTCGCCATTACAGCGCCCGCGCCCATTCATTGCCGGGGTGGAGAACGTCGAGACAGCCTTTCAGCCACGCACGTTCGGCAGCCGGCAGTTTCGGTAATGCTCTGTCGAAATCCTGTTGATCCTTCGGGCGCCGGTCCCGAGCCTTGAACAGCAGTACGGCAGACGGGTTCAGATAGGGAACGCCGTCGGCTGTTTTCATCACCATTTCGGCGCGCGGTCGCTTGAACGACGGCGCTCTCTTGTAAGCCCACGATTCAGCCGTTCCCGGTTCGATCATCATATCTATCCGCCAGCTTCCATCCGCACGGTCGAATCCCCAGAATTGCATGACCCCCGCTGGGGCGTCCCGGTTTTCCGGCAACTTTTCGACAACGCCGGCATGCGCAGTGTAGAACGCCAGATCACCGAACGCTCGGCGGAAGGCGCCAAAGTCTTCCCGCAATATGGTGAATTCCAGATCGTCATGCTCACGCGTTTGCGCGCCATGCCAAAGATCGAGGGCCCATCCGCCGACGACACACCAGGGCAAATGGATGGCGCTCAATCGCTGGGCGAGTTCGGCCGGGTGCCATGCTTTCCACGCATCCTGGTCGGGGATGGTCATTTGAGTAGTCATCCTGTTGAAGTAACTTGCGTTGAAGAATGCTGACCGAGTTCGTTAGCCAATGTTCCAATACATCGACACCTCGCAGCGACACCGATGGGCATAACGCGTTGCAAACCGCCATGGATCATCGTCAGTTTCTCATGCCTGAAGAGAGCGGAACTCGAGCCCATGCGGCAGGCAGACAAGACGCAATCATTGACCCGATGGCGGCTGATTCGCTTTCTATACTGTTTACGTTGCCGAGTTATCAAGGGCATGCGTGCGTCAGCAACGCACACGTCCGACAAATCCCGGGGTAAACGAAAACTGCACCGACCGCACACGCTTGTGGCCGGCCGGTGAAGTTCGACCCGTGCATGGACGGGGGCACGGGGATGGGCTCCTTAACCATCGGAGGCAATATGGCGACATACATCGTGTTGATGAATTGGACTGACCAAGGCGTGCGGTCCGTGAATGACACGGTCCAGCGAGCGAAAGCGTTTCAGGAAGGGGCGCAGGCGATGGGCGTCACCGTCGGCTCGCTCAAATGGACACTTGGGCCTTACGACATCGTCGCGACACTCGATGCGCCCGACGACGAAACCGCGACGCGGCTGGGACTGATGCTGGCGCAGTTGGGCAATGTTCGAACCGTCAGTATGCGTGCTTTCGGCGAAGCGGAAATGGAGAGGATCGTCGGCGGCATGAAGTGACGCCTTGACGCGCGAGATGCAACAGTCATCGACAGAGGTGAAACAGGCGTCCTGGAAGCCGGCTGGTTACCTTCGCATCGTGGCGTCACGGGTATTGCTCACGAGCCAGGCGCATAGCGCAGACAAAAGGCCAACGAACGACGCGGGCGGCGAGAGTGTAGCGTGACGCCACTCTCGCGCGCCTCGACATGAGCCAGGCGCCTGCGCCGCTGCGCTCTCGGCGGTTGGTCCGCGACAAGGAACGGCGCCGCGTATACGGAAAGGTTGCAGTGAGCGGGCAGCTTTCCTGCGCGACATCGGCAACCAGATCACTGCCGGCATCCTCGCGACGAAACGCTCGCAATCATCCGCCTAATCCTGCGTGCGATTGCCGGCTCGCAGTCGAGCTGTTTTCATGCTCGCGACCGGCTCATTCGGTCAGCAATTCAGCGCCGAGGCGCGACGAGATCCCGACCAGCTGTTCGGCGGGCTGCGGCCGCGCGAACAGGAAGCCCTGCACCTGGTGGCAGCCGATCTCCTGCAGGAAAGCCAGCTGCTTTTCCGTCTCGACGCCCTCCATCACGACATCGAGCCCCAACGCGCGCCCCATCGCAACGATCGCACGCACGATCGCGTCGTCCGTGCTGCCCGAACCGCAGTCCGCGAGGAACGACCGATCGATCTTCAGCGTATCGACGGGCAGATCCTTCAGATACACCAGCGACGAATAGCCCGTACCGAAATCGTCGATCGCCAGGCTGATCCCCCGCGCCGCCAGTTCTCGCAGCAGGATGCCGATTTCCTCGCGCGTGTTCATCGCCATGCTTTCGAGCAACTCGAGCTGCAGGCATTCGGCCGGCAATGCGGTTTCGCTGAGGATGGTCGTCAAGTCGCTGAGGAAATGGTCGGTAAAGCACTGCCGTGCCGACACATTCACCGACACACGCCCGAACTCGAAACCCTCGTCGAGCCAGCGGCGCGCCTGCCGGCAGGCTTCGCGCAGCACCCACCGGCCGATCGGGACGATCAGCGCCGAGCGCTCCGCCAGCCCGATGAAATCGCCCGGAGGCACCAGGCCCTTGCGCGGATGCAACCAGCGCAGCAGCGCCTCCACGCCGACGATCCGGCCGCTGGCCAGATCGTATTGCGGCTGGTAGAACAGGCGGAATTCGTTCTGCTCGAGCGCGCGGTGCAGCTCGCCGAGCGTCTCCAGCTGTTCCATCGCCGACGACGTCATCCTGCTCTCGAAGAACTGGAACACGTTCCTGCCGCGGCTCTTTGCGCCGTACATCGCCTGGTCCGCGAGCAGGATCAAGTGCTCCGCGTCGGTGCCGTCGTCCGGATAGATGCTGATGCCGATGCTCGGCGTCACGAAGATCTCCCGGCCACCGATATCGATCGCCCGCCCCACTTCGTCGAGCAACTTGCGTGCAACTCGCCCGACGTCGCGGACGTCGTCGAACTCCTCGAGCACGAGTGCGAATTCGTCGCCGCCCATGCGCGCCACCGTGTCGTTCGCGCGCACGTTCGCAACGATGCGCTCCGCGACCCGCTTCAGCACCTCGTCGCCGGCGTTGTGGCCGAGCGTATCGTTGACCAGCTTGAAGCGGTCGAGATCGAGGTACATCACCGCGACCTTGCGACCGTGCCGCTTTGCATGCGTGATCGCGTGCGACAGCCGCTCCTCGAACAGCGCCCGGTTCGCGAGATCGGTGAGCACGTCGTGCGTGGCGAGATAGCCCAGCCGCTCCTCCGCCTGGCGCCGCTGCGTGATGTCGGAGAAGATCGCCGCATAGTGCGAGATCTCGCCGTGATTGTCGCGAATGCTGGTGATCGTCAGGTATTCGAGAAACAGCTCGCCAGTCTTGCGGCGATTCCAGATTTCGCCTTGCCAGTGGCCATCGGTCGTCAGCGAATGCCACAGCTGCCTGTAGAAATCCGGCGTCTGGCGCCCGGAACTCAGCAGGCTCGGGTCACGCCCGATCACTTCGTCCTCGGTGTACCCGGTCAGGCGCGTGAAGGCCTGGTTGACGCGCTCGATCTTCGCGTGCCGGTCGGTCACCATGATGCCTTCGAGCGCCGATTCGAACACCCGATCCGCCATGCGCAGGTTGAAGCGCGCGAGACCCAGCGCTTCGTCGCGCTCGCGCAACGCGCTGCGCAGCTCGTTCGCGTATTCGTGCTCGATGCTCTGCAGCACGTCCGCGAAACAGAGCAGCCCGGTCAGCCTGCCTCCCTCGTCCTGGATGCCGACGTGCCGCATAGCGTGCTCGGTCATGAAGCGCTGCGCCGCATACAGGCTCTGCTTCGCGGTCAGCATCTGCAGCGGCTTGCTGGCGTAGGCCCCGACCGCGCCTTGGGCCCCGCCGTCCGCCAGCAGCCGGACGATGTCCCGTTCGGTCAGGATGCCGTGCTCGCCGTCGTCGTAGCCGACGAGGATCGCATCGAGTCGTTGCGCGCGCATCCGCGCGATGACCTCGTGCAGTTTGACCTGCTCGGGCACCACGACGGGCGGATGAACGCGGATCGATTCGATCGGCTTCAGGTGCAGGAAGAATTCCGGCCCCTGGTTCACGACGACGTCGGTCTGCGTCAGCACGCCGATCGCGGCGCCATCGCGGACCACCACGAAGTGCCGAACGCCCGACTGCTTGAACTTCATCGCGGCTTCGCCCAGCGGCGTATCGGCCTCGAGCGTCAGCACCGGACGGCTCATCACCTCGCTGACGGGCCGATCGAGCCCATGCGGATGGTCGCCGGCCGACAGCGCATCATGCTCGGTCCAGATCCCGACGACCTGTTCATCCTCCATCACGACGATCGAGCTGCAACGCTCGGCGAACATGCGTCGCGCGGCCTCCCGCACCGGCGTGGCCGGCGCGCAGGACAGAATCTGACGCGCGACGAGGCGCGCAATCGGAACATCGTAGCTGCTCGGATACATTCTCTAACCAGGACGAAAAAAACCGCCGGCGCACGTCGATTCCGCAACCTGCGGGCTCGCCCGCGGCGACAAGCACGGTGCGATCTCACTTGCCTCGAATGGTTGCGTACTCATCGAACTCGCAAACGGGGATTTGACCCATCGCTTGAGGCGTCGCGGCGGCGAGCGCGGCACATTGGCCCCGATGCCGCACTTGACGATTCCTTGTCCAGCGGATCCATACGCCGGAGCACTGCCCTTTCAGGGGAAGCCGCCCTGAGTTAACGACAGATTTGGACAAGAGTTGAGTGCCGTGACGATATTCGGGCTGCGGGGCGGCAAATCAAGCGGCTACGGGCCGGGTGACACGTCGATTCTCCGGCGACGTCGCCGCTTCACCCGGCTCCTTGCGCTACGCGGGCGGCGCGACGTGTCATCGTGTTCGGAGCAGCGGCGTATGTCCATGTGATCCCGCTCGCTGAAGGATGGGCGCCGCCCTGAACCGCCCGGAAGTCGCGGCGCCCCAGGCAAGAAAAAGGAATGGCGACCGATGTGTGCTGCGGGAATAAATTCTGGTCGGCACCGGTATCTCGGGGGCGTCACGCCGTTCACCACGCCGAACGTGCCGATGCGCCAAACCCAACCGGAACAGAGAGGCCGCAATGTCACATCCTAACCACATCGCCTATGCACGCTTCGCGATCGCCATGCACTGGTCGATCGCAATCCTGATCCTGCTGAACCTGTCGATCTCGTTCCGTGTCAGGCCGAATGCCGCCATCCTCGCTCGATGGTCCGGCGAACCCAAGTAAGCACGTAGTTGCCTGTCGACCGCATCGAGCAGATCGCTGTTTCGTTGGTTGAACGAGAACGCGCCGAGCGGGAGCCCCGGTTGCTTACCCGCCGTTCCCCGCTCGTGCGGCACGGCCTCGAGCACTGAACCGCCGATCCGATTCGCCACGATACGATTTCCCAAGGCGGTGCTCGCATACGCGTCGATTTTTCCGGAGAGAACAGCATCGATCGCGTCGGCCTGTTGCGCGAAGATGACTATCTGGTCGTCGCTTACGCCGAGTCGTGCTGAATCTGTCCGGCAATGACGCCAAGGCGGGCATCAGGGATGCGGGATGAACGTCTCGGCGAGACGAGCATCCCTGCCGATCGCTTGCGTTGATCCCCACTGAAGACGGTTCGCCGGAATCTGAACGTCTCGTCAAACAGCACTTCGTCACTGCCGGCAGAAAAAACGATCGATTAGGGGAATTTTCAACTCACGACGCTGGCGAGAGGTGAAGCTCTGCCAGCAGAATGCTTCTTTTCCGGAGTAGTGCAGCCACTACTCCGGACTTCCAACCCGGCGATCAAAAGCCGTGGTACATGCCGATGTTGACTTGAACCTGGTTCCCGCCCGATGCGGTGTTGCCGAAGTCGGCAGCCGAAGCCTGCGCGCCCTGAGCATGGACGTAGGCACCCATCGCGTACAGCGAGGTGCTCTTCGACAGCGAGTACGTCGCACCCAGCGACACCTGGTTGATCGAAGCCATCGTGCGGCCTTCGGCAGCTTGCGTGGGCGTGGGCGCGGAGCCGTAGACATACGTGTACCCGGTCGCCAGCGCCAGCGCCGGGGTTACCTGGTACTGCAGGAGGGCACCCAGCACGTTGAAGTGGATCGACGGCTGGCCAGCGTTGCCCTGGTACTGAGCGTTCGAGTAGCGCAAGCCGGCCGTGTACGGACCAATCTGGTATTGCGTCGCGACTTGCGCGATGCCCGCGCTCTTGAACGCATTGCCACCGTTGTAACCCGAACTCGGATAGCCCAGCGCACCACCGAAACTCGGTTGTGCCGTTGCGTTCAACCACCCGTTCTCACCCTGGTTCGCCGCATGGAAGTAGCCACCGGCAACCGTCAGTCCACCTTGAGCGTAGTTCGCGGCCACCGACCACGATTGACCCGAACCCATCGCACCGGCAACGCCGCCGAACGAGTACGCGCCTTCAGCCTGGAAGCCGTGGATGATCGGCGAAATGTACTTCACGGCGTTGTTTTGGTTCGTCGTGTTGTCGTTGTTGTCTACGTCGCCCGGGGTCGAGAAGGTCGACGCCGAAATGGCGTCGCCCGTCAGGCCCTGAACCATTTCCGTCACGGCGTCGAGCTGGCGCCCCATACGCAGGGTACCGTACTGATCGGAAGCGAGACCTACGTAGGCCTGGCGGTTGAAGAGCGAGCGCGTGGAGCCAATGGGCCCCTGGCCGCCTATGCCGCCTGTCGCAATGTTGAAACCGTTTTCGACCTTGAAGATGGCCTTGAGACCGCCGCCGAGGTCTTCCTGCCCTTTGAGGCCCCACTTGTTCGAACCTGCGGCACCGCCATCGAGACCGAACCTCTTGTGGCCATTGATGTTCGAGGTATAGCCGATACCCGCGTCGAGCATGCCATACAGGGTGACCGACGACTGTGCCATTGCTGCCGAAGATGCGGCGAAAGCAGCAACAGCGATAACGCTGACGTTGATTTTCTTGTTTTTCATCTGTCTTTCACTGTCAGGAGTGGTTTCGGGATTGTTTGAAACGGGTTTTGTTATATTCGAATGCAGATGACGGCGCACGGCCTGCGCGTCGTCCCAGCCGCAACGGCCGGCGTCATATTCGCCAAGTCGGCATAATCAATTCGATCATTTCGTCATCCTTACAGTTTTATGCAGGGAGCCCCCTCACGTCTCGACCTATCCGGTACTCCTCCGATTAGAACCATCGCGGCGTCCCTACCTGGACGAAAGCCGCTTCCTTGCTTCCGTTGCCGCTCCAGCTATCCGGCGCCGTGGATTGATCATGTGCCGAATTGCCTACTCGAGCGGATCACCGCGCGGAACCGAACGTTTCTTCGATGGCATTTCGAAGAAGTACTCCATCGTCACGTTCCACGCTCGCGCAATACTCACGCGCGAGGTCAGCGATGACGAAGCCGAACCACGCTCGACCTGCGACAAAGAACGGCCTGGAAATACCGGCCGCCATTGCAGGCTGATTGAGCGCCCGGTTCAGGCGCTGGCGACGGGCGCGAACCTTTTCGCTGAGCGCCAACGCAACCGGGTCGCGCTTTGCAGGTGCGAAAAACCATATCAGGAACATAAATCGTCGTCAAAATTTGTTTGATATAAGTTAATCGCGTTTGATAACCCTGAGCGTTACCGGGATTTCCCTAATAGGAATCGCACCAGGACAAAGCATTAGGGAGATCCGTGCCGTCACACCGAGGCACGATCAGACACAAATCGGGGGTCGAACGGGCGCGCCTATGCGGTGACGGCTAACGGTTTGCGCGTTTCACGTGCACCAACGAAAGTCTTTCGTCATTGCCGGTACCTGAATGAATTCATACCCCATTCGACTCCGCGAGTACGTAGCGTCCGACATCGATCGATTTTGCGAATTGCAGATGAGTTCGCGAGTGGCCCACTATGTGTCGTGACTCCCGCGAACGAGCGCACAATGTGAGCACGCGTTGGCCGATGCAATCACGCAGCAACGTTCCGCGGAGCGGAAACGCTTCTTCTACGCGGTTGAATGTCAGCCTGCGAACGGGATGATCGGGAGTGTCGGGTATACGATCCGCGACTCGGGTTCGGCTGATTGTGGCTGGTTTTTATTACCTGACTTTTGGGGAAAGGGCTATGCGGTTCCCGCGATTCGTGAGCTGCTCGTTCTCGCATTTGGCGCAGACGGGATGGTGAGCATGACGGCGTCATGTTCGATCGCAAATCGATTCGAGACAAGCGGAAGCCATCGAGCGTGCCGGTTCGGCTGCATCCGCGTCACTTCGGCCATCGCCACGACGGCTCGGATAGGTGCTCCGCAAAGTAATCGGACAGCGCGGCCACCTTGGCGGGACGTGCGCGTGCCGACGGTGTGACGAAGTAAAGGCCGCCTTTGGTCAACGACCATCCGGTGAGGATTGCTTCGAGGCGGCCATCGGCCAGATATTCACCGGCGATGAATTCGGGCAGTTCTGCAATCGCGAGGCCATCGAGCAGCGTGGGCAGCAGTGCATCGGCATTCGTCACGCGCAGCGGTCCGGTCGGCACGACCGATTCCTCCTCACCCGCTCCGTTTGTGAAGCGCCACACATCGCCGCGCGCGCGATACGCATAGGAAAGGCACGGCCGATCCACCAGTTCGCGCGGATGCGCGGGCCGCCCTTCGCGCTCCAGATACGCCGGCGACGCCACCACGAATTGTGTGACCGCGCACAGCCGTCGCGCGACCAGCGAGGAATCCGGCAGCAAGGCAATGCGCAGCGCGGCGTCGAAACCGTCGGCGACCAGATCGACTGACGCATCGGAAAGATGCAAGTCGATCGACACGTCGGGGTACGCGCGAAAGAAGCCGGGTAACAGCGGGGCAACCCAGCGCAGCCCGAACAACATCGGCACGGCGAGACGCACCAGTCCGCGCGGCTGCAACGACATCTCGCGCGCGGCGCTTTCCGCCTCTTCGGCCCGGCGATAGATCTCGCCAGCTGTCTCACAAATGGTCCGGCCGAATTCGGTCAGCGAAAGCTGGCGCGACGTGCGATTGAAGAGCCGCGAACCCAGCCGGTCTTCCAGGCGGGCGACGCCACGAGAGACTGTCGCGACGGACACCCCCGTCGCACGCGCCGCGGCCGCGAACGATCCTTCCTCGGCTACCTTCGCGAACATCGCGAGTCCTTCGAAATCAGGCAGCTTTGCCATTACCCCTCATCTTTTCATTTATGCAACGTTGGATTGCAATCAATTCTATTTCGAAATGATTCGGGCGTCGATATTCTCCTCACATCGCAACACGCAACACCGAACGCAGTCACCCACTTATCGAACGGAAGGAGAAGCAAAATGGCACGCAAACTCGACAGCAAGATCGCACTCGTTACCGGCGCAACCAGCGGCATCGGCCTTGCCACCGCCCAACGCTTCGCTGCAGAAGGCGCACACGTCTACCTCACCGGTCGCCGTCAGGCCGAACTCGATGCCGCCGTGAAGGGCATCCAGGCAGTTGGCGGCAACGCGACCGGCGTACGTGTCGACTCCACGAAGCTCGATGAACTCGACGCGTTGTATGCGCAGATCAAGGAAGAACAGGGGCGCCTCGACGTGCTGTTCGCGAACGCCGGCGGCGGTTCGATGCTGTCGCTCGGCAGCATCACCGAAGAACACTACGACGACACCTTCGATCGCAACGTGAAGGGCGTGTTGTTCACGGTGCAAAAAGCGCTGCCGCTGCTGGCCGAAGGCGCATCGGTGATTCTCACCGGCTCGACGGCGGGCAGCGCCGGCACCGCTGCCTTCAGCGTGTATTCGGCGTCGAAGGCCGCGGTGCGCGCCTTCGCACGCAGCTGGATTCTCGACCTGAAGGAACGCCGTGTCCGCGTGAACACGATCAGCCCGGGCGCAACCCGCACGCCCGGCCTGCTCGACCTCGCCGGTGACGACGCCGCGCAGCGCCAGGGCCTGGCCGACTACCTGGCTGCCCAGATCCCGATGGGGCGCCTCGGCGAGCCCGGCGAGATCGCGAGTGCCGCGCTGTTCCTCGCCTCGGACGACGCGAGCTTCGTGAACGGCGTCGAGTTGTTCGTCGATGGCGGCCAGCAGCAGATCTAAGCGCGGCCCCGGCGCGTGGACGCGTTCTTCGGCGACCGCGCCTGCGCCGGACGCGCGGGTGAACCCACGGCACACTGCGTGACCGGATGTCCGTGATGGGTGACGGATTCAACCTGCCACATGCTCAAGCAAATGCTCGACAAAGCGAGTCAGCTTCGGCAGTGGCCGCCGATCGTGCCGATACATGATATGAATCGGGTGTGGCTCGGGCAAATAAGCTTGCAACACCGGCACCAGCGCCCCACTCGCCAGATCGTGCGCCACCAGAATTTCAGGCTGCAACAACAGCCCCGCACCCGCGATGGCTGCCATGCGCAGGCCGTTGCCATCGTCGCACGTGAAGACCGGATCCTGCGAAACCTGCGGCCCATCCCAGCCTCCGAGCTTCCATCCGTTACGGCCGTTCCACACCGAGTGAGACAGGCAGTGATGCAAGCCCAGATCGTGCGGCGTCTCCGGACGCCCATGCCGCGCGAGATAGCCGGGCGATGCGCAGATCACCATCCGATACATGGTCAGCGGCTTCGCGATCAGATCGACATCGCCCAACTCACCAATACGAATGGCCAGATCGAAACCTTCGTCAATCAGGTCGACGACGCGATTACTCAACGCCAGCTCGATGCGCACGAGCGGATACATCTGCTGGAAAGTCGCTGCCAGTGGCGCGACGACACACGCGCCAAAGGTAATCGGCGCACTGATACGCAAGGTGCCTGACGGCGACGCGCGCAATCGTTCGACCGACGTCTCGGCGATACGCACATGTTCAAGCGCACGCTTGGCATCTTCATAGAACACACGCCCCGCATCCGTCAGGCTCTGCCGTCGCGTGGTGCGCTCCAGCATGCGCGCGCCGAGACGCTCTTCAAGTTCGCGCACATACTTGCCAACCATGACCGCCGATATGCCAAGCCGCTGCGACGCTTCGGTGAAGTTGCCTCCTTCCACGACGGCAACGAAGGTTTCCATGGAACGCAGCTTGTCCATATTCCGAACTGGCGATTAGTAGTGTCGGAAATTAGAGCACATTTATCCCAATATTGGTTCGCGGAACAATGGTCGCTCCAACCCGACATCAAAAAGGAGTGGTTCCATGAAGATCGTTGTAATCGGCGCTGGTGGCGACGTAGGCCGTGCTGTGGCAGATGAACTTGCACGTGACGGGAAACACGAAATCATTCGCGTTGGCCGCACGTCCGGCGACCGTCAGGTCGACATCACCCGTGACGAGAGCGTGAGTGCGCTGTTCGGGAAGATCGGGCCGGTCGACGCGATCATCGCTGCCGCGGGCAATGTCATCCTGGCGCCGATCGAAAAGATGACGGCGGCCGAATTCCACAAGGGATTGCAGGACAAATTATTAAGTCAGGTGCGCGTCGCGCTGGTCGGCCAGCACTACCTGTCCGATGGTGGGTCGATCACGCTGACCTCGGGCATCGCGGTCGATGACCCGATTGCACAAGGCGCCAACGCCGCAACGTCGAATGCCGGGATTGAAGGATTCGTGCGCGCTGCCGCATGCGACTTTCCACGTGGCATCCGGATCAATGCCGTGAGCCCGACAGTCCTCACCGAATCCATGGACCGGTTCGGTCCGTTTTTTCCCGGTTGCGAAAGCGTGCCGGCAGCACGTGTGGCAATGGCCTATCGACGCAGCGTGGAAGGCGTGCATAGCGGTCGCGTATATCGCGTTGGTCACTGACGTCGAGGGGGCGCGGGACTGCGCGATACGTCTCGACGCCAGTCATGTCGTCAACGCGTTGGCCGACCGAAACAGCATCTGGCATTGCAGCAGCATGACGACTCGGTGCCGCTCAAGCAGCCGATGTCCGGTCATCCGAGGTTGCGCCAGCGCGAATCCCGGCGGTAATGAAGGTCACCAGATGCTCGGTCTTGCGTTTCAGGGCGCCGGCCTTGATCTTGCCGCCCGAGATACGCTCGATGCGACTGTCGAACGCACTCATCACCAACGCCCCCACCGCGAACAAGTAGGACCAATGAGCATAATTGGCGCTGTGGCCCGGAAGCGCCTTTCTGATTGCCCTGATGAACTCCGCCGCAAACGGATCGAAATGTTCGGCAACGATGCCGCGCTCGGCCTCGCGCGGATCGGACGCTTCGCGCGCAACGAGCTTGGCATACGCAAGCCCGGACTCGGTATTCTGGATTTGCATCACCGGGAGCACGAAGGCACGCACGATATGCTCGAGCGGGTCTTCACCTGCAGCCACGGATTCACGAAGCAAAGCCAACCGGGTGTCCAGCACTGTCTTGCGGCGCTCGAACAGGGCGCGGTACAGGCCCATCTTGGTCTCGAAGTGATACACGATCAACGGCAGCCCAACCTCTGCCGCCGCCGCAATATCCCGCATCGAAACGCCATCGAAACCGCCTTCGGCAAACAGCCGCTCTGCCACGTCGAGCACCCGTTCGCGCTTGCTCGTCTCGACCGTCTGTTGCGCTCCCTTCCCGCCCCGTACGCCGGTCGCCCGTCCCGTGACTTCCTTCGATTGCATGGTGTCTCCGCTGTCCTGTGACTCGATTGCCGCGAATGCCATTCCGTTCATTACGCGCCGCCAGTTTACACCAACACGACACTGACTGTACGATCGTACAGTCTGCATAACTTGAACGTTGCTATGCGGCGTCGGTGGTAAGTCCCCCAAACCAGGAGCAACCGCACATGACACGACGCTTCGTCGATCTTTCGATCTATCTGGAAAACGACGTCATTTCCGATCCACCGGGTTACGGTCCCAAGATCCAGTATCTGACGCACCGGAATACGGCCAAAGCCGTTACGGCCTTCTTTCCAGGACTGCAGGAAACCGACCTGCCGGACAACGAAGGCTGGGCCATCGAACACATCCAGTTGAGCACACACAACGGTACTCATCTGGATGCGCCCTATCACTTCCACAGCACGATGAACGATTCGACGGGCGAGCGGGAGCGCTCGATCACCATCGACGAAGTGCCGCTCGATTGGTGCTTCCAGCCGGGAGTCAAACTTGATTTCACCGGCTTCGACGATGGCTACGTCGTGACCGCTACCGACGTTGAAGTCGAGCTTGCACGCATCGGCCACGAACTCAAGCCGCTTGAAATCGTCGTCGTCAACACGCGTGCAGGCAAGCGCTACGGACACCCCGACTATGTTTCCTCGGGTTGCGGCATGGGCTTCGACGCGACCATGTACCTGCTCGAGCGAGGTGTCCGCCTGACCGGCACCGACGCGTGGAGCTGGGACGCGCCATTCGCACATACCGCAAAAAAATATGCCGAAACGCGTGATGCCTCGCTGATCTGGGAAGGACACAAGGCCGGCCGCAAGATCGGCTATTGCCACCTGGAAAAACTCCACAATCTCGAGGTGCTGCCACCTCACGGCTTCTTCATCTCGTGCTTCCCGCACAAAATTCGGGGCGCCTCCGCCGGCTGGACTCGCGCAGTCGCGATTTTCGACGACGCCCTCAATGCAACAGCTCGCGACCTGCATCGAACCGTATAGGCGAGGAGCCTCAATGGAACTGAATCACACACACGACGTCACTCAATGCAGCTGGCTGGAAGCGGCCAACGTGGCGGGGACCGACTTCCCCTTGCAGAATTTGCCTCTCAGCGTGTTTCGCCGCCGGGGCGGCGGCGAAACCTGGCGCGGCGGGATCGCGATCGGCGACCAGATCGTCGACCTCGCTGCGTTACAGCAGGCGGGCTGCATGGACGGTCTGGCACTCGAGGCCGTGCGAGCGGCAACGGCAACCACACTGAATGCGCTGCTCGATATGGGGCCGGCCGCCTGGCAGGCATTGCGCCACTCACTCTTCGAATTGCTGCGAGCCGGCAGTCCGCATGAGCCGGGCGTACGGAAAACGCTGGTATCACAAGCGGAAGCCGAGTACGCCGTACCCGTGCGCATCGGCGACTACACCGACTTCTACACCTCGCTCGATCACGCGGTGAACTGCAGCCGCCCGCTCGGCATGGCGATCAGCCCGAATTTCGACTGGTTACCCATCGCTTATCATGGCCGCGTGTCGTCGATTGACGTCAGCGGTCAGCAGGTCTACCGGCCCACGGGACAATACCGCCCAAATCCGTCCGCCCCTCCCGTTCACGACGCATGTCGCCGGCTCGACTACGAGCTGGAACTGGGCGCGGTGATCGGGGTCGGCAATCCGCGCGGGACTTCAATCCCGCTGCGTGAGGCCCAACGGCATATTTTCGGGCTCTGCCTGCTGAACGATTGGTCCGCCCGCGACATCCAGTCGTGGGAGATGAACCCGCTCGGGCCATTCCTCTCGAAAAATTTCGCGACGACGATATCGCCCTGGCTCGTAACCCTCGAGGCATTGCTGCCGTACCGCACCACGTGGTCACGCGCCGCCGAACGCCCGCAGCCGCTCGACTACCTGTCTTCAGACGACAACAGCACGGCGGGCGCGTTCGACATCCAGCTGGAGGCGTCGATCCTCAGCGCGCGTCAGCGCGCGCAAGGACTGCAGCCGCGTACGTTGACGCACACCAGTTTCCGGCACCAGTACTGGACGCTGGGGCAGATGATCGCGCACCACACGATGGGGGGCTGCAACCTCCAGCCTGGTGATCTGCTGGGAAGCGGCACCATCTCCGGCCCGTCATCGGGCGAAGCCGGTGCGTTGATCGAACTCACCGCAGGCGGCGCGCAACCCGTGGATATCGGCAATGGTGAAAGTCGCACGTTCCTCGACGACGGCGATACCGTCATTTTCCGAGGCTGGTGCGAACGTGATGGTTTTGCACGAATCGGTTTCGGCACCAACCATGGAACCGTGTTGCAGGTGCCGGCCAAGGAAAACGCTCATTGACCGCAAGTCATCTCGCAACCGGCCACTGATTCAATGCGAGGACCACGTTCGTGGTCCTCGTGCTTTGAAGCGCTCCACCGGTGGACTCGCAGTGTCCGCGCACCGTGCTTGAACACAGCACTGCAATGCCAGGACGCATTCGTGAAATCGCCGCCAGCAAATAACGCTGGCGGCGATTTCACGGCATGTATTTTTCGGGTGCGCTAGAAGAGGTGACGAACACCGACGACGATGCCCACACTGCTGCCGGTTGGCTCATACAGCGCACCATTCACGGTGAACCCGGTGTGCATCAACCCGTGGTTGTTCACGCATGCCACGACGCCATACAAGGTCGTGCGTTTCGACAGGAAGTAGTCCAGCCCGGCAGACGCCAGTAAAGAATGGTTCGCCGAGTCGTTGCTGTCCCGCATGTACCAAACGCCTACGTCGCTGGACAGTGCCGGCGTGATCAGATATTCGCCACCCGCGGCGTACACTTTCTCGTTGAATGAGCCGGCAATCTTGTAGCTTGTGTACGATCCCTTGAGTGTTGCGCCTCCCCATCTGTAGCTCGCGCCGATCGTTCGACCGCTGAATTCGATCGTCGATGGGAATGGCGTAGAAACGCTGGCTGACCCGCCGGGATTTCCACTGAAGAGGGCAGCGTTCACGACCAGATCTTTCCATTCGTATCTCACGCGAGCCGCATACTGGCGCCCTGCCTGAAATCCCTTCGGATCGCCGCCCAGCGCAAGCAATGCACTCGCCTGTATGCCGGCGATTGTCGGGCTCGTATAGGACACGGCATTGGCGACGAAAATGCCGGTCGCAAAAAAATTGCCCATGTAAATTCCGGCCTGGCTCCCGAAGAACGACGCATGCCGTGCGTCCGTGTCGACGATCGCAAGTCCGAACGGCGAGTACTGCAGGCCGGCCTTGACGGTACCGAAGTGTCCGGAGAGCCCGACGAAGGCTTGCCGCCCGAAGAGATTCCCGTTCGAGTTGCCCAGTGCCCCATTGTTCGTCGTAAAACCGCTTTCCAGCGTAAAGATCGCCTTCGTACCTGCTCCCAAATCCTCGGCACCGGTGATACCGAAGTGAGAACCCGAGATCCCGCCATCCGTTGCCGATACCCGATGCGGGCCGCTCGTACCCGTTCCAGCGTCGAAGGTACGGCTCGTGTACATCACGCCGGAGTCCACGACACCATACAATGTGACGTTACTTTGCGCATGCGCTTTTGACGGTAAGCCCAATACTGCGATCGAGATAGGGATCAGCAGCATCGGGCAGATTTTCTGCATCTTGCTCACGGTTTTATTTCTCCTCCATTCATGCAGGACTACAAAGTAATTGAATAAAAATATGCCTCCATGTGGCACTCGACGTATGGCGATCAAATGAAACCGGGCCGTTGGTTTTGCTTGAACCGTGCGGGGTTCGGAATTGATGTCCCTCGCGACGTTACCGAGGGATCGGATCGCAAATTTGAGCGCAGATCCGCCGCAATCGGTTCACGACATCGATGCCGTGGCGAAGCGGTAGCGTGTTTCAGTTGCTGTTTGATGCTCCCCACGAACTGCCCGCGCCGCACTTGCCGCCTCGAAATACGCGAACCGATGGGGCGGTCATGTATTCACGGAAAGCGCCAACGGCATCAGGTCGTTGGCCTGCGTCCGCGAGAGGACGTACAGCTCGAACCAGTTGCACCACTCCACCGTCAAGTGATCCGAGTGGCCGTGAATGAGTTCTTCCGGCGCGGTCGACGGCCAGAAGATCTCCAGGCGCGCATCGAACCCCGGAAGCGTGTCCCTGAATTGGTGCAGCAAGTAACCGACGGTCACGCCATCGGGCGTCTCGACGCGCCCCATCATGCGATGCGGCATATCGGGTGCCAGTTCGATCGGGATACCGCTCCAGTCATCCAGATGGCGGAGCTTCAGGAGGGCCGGCGACTTTGTATGGCCGGGGACTTCCAGAATGCCGACACGCCCGTCCGCGAGGGGTAGCGCACCGAGATGCTCCGGGTGAGCACGGAGCATTGCCGGGCTGTTCGGCCCGCCATATCCCTCCCAGAACCAGGTCACGAACTCTGCGCTGGTGCCCACCGCTACGTGCGCTTCGGCAACCGATGAACTGAAGCGACCATTCGCACGCAGCGACCAATCCTTCTCGTTCGATTCGTGCTCCGCGATCTCCTTCGCGAACAGGCTGACCATGCCGTCCGCCCCCAGTTTCTCCATGAGCAAGACCATCATGTAGCGCGCCCTTTTTACCTCCATTCTGAGGATGTCCTCGCAAGCCACCTCTGTACCTGACTTGAAAAACGTCACTGCCTTCACTTGAACCTCCGTAGCGCGGGTGAACGAGTTGCCATGTTTCCCGACTCGGGCCACTAACGCAAGTAAACTTGCGTTAGTGTTTACCGCATGCCTGTCGGCGCTTGCTCGTGGGCGTGGGCGAACCGCCGTGACGACCCGGGCAGTCGATGAAACGATGTGTAAAATCCGCTCATGCCAAAGTCAGCCGAACAAGAATCGCCGTCGCCACGTCGCCGCCTTGGCGGCCGCAGCGCACGCGTCCGTGAAGCCGTGATCTCCGCAACGATTGCCCAATTGCAGGCAGCGGGTTTCGAGGGGCTCAACATCGGCGCCATCGCTGCGCTCGCGGGCGTGCATGAGAGTTCGATCTATCGCCGCTGGAGGAGCAAGGAAGGGCTGATGATGGAGGCCGTCTTCGAGCTTTTTGCCGAGCACATCGCGATACCGGATCGGGGCTCGCTTCACGCGGATCTCGTCGCGCTGCTGTCGGCAACCGCGCGCTACTTGCGAACGGGCGTGGGCAGGTCTGCCATTCAGTTCGTGCTGGCCACGTACAACGACGCGGCCGTGACGGGCGAACTACGCAGGTTGTGGACGAACCGCTTTTCGGCGGTTCAGCAGATTTTCGACCGCGCCGCAAAAATGGGCGAGTGGCCGCAGGGGGCGGATCCGATGCCCCTGCTTCATTGCCTGATCGGCGCCGTTTATCTCCGCACACTGATCCTGCACGAACGCGTCACGACCGATCAGATTCGAGAACTGACGCTCTGGATGCTTCGCGAGCGCGACGCCTGAGCATCGGGCGATCTCAAAGATCAGACCATCGAGGCCAGGTGAGCGCTTTACGACGCGCCATCCGGTTCGATCGAACGGGAATGGACTGCCGAAGGGTCACCAACGCGCCCATCATGCCGAAGCCAGCCGCAGCGGTCACGCCGCACATTGAATGGATGAATCGTGTCGTCTACCGTCCTCGCGCAAAACGCAGAGTGGTCGGTCGACGCCACGGCAAACCCGACGACTGTATCGCCACCACTAGCCGGCCTTGGTCGGCATTCGACCCGATGACCGCCTCTGCCGGGAATCCATCGGCAAACCTGTCCGCGCGGACTGTCGTCTTGGCCAGGTAGCCCGCATCGAAGCGGTACTGAGCCGAGTGGTGGTTGAGGGCCGACCACATCGGACATCAACCGCCCCAAACAGCCCCTTGCTCCGAACCACTTCACGCCCCTCAACGCTCCGCTTCGGAAACGCGCGTAACCGCACTCGCCGCTCGCCCCTGAATAGCCGTCTCATCTGCGTGCCCCAGATTCCGCCAAGCCATCACCGCACCAACCACCAGCAGCAGAACCGAAACGATCAACGCCCGTTCCATCCCATGGACAAACGCCACACCCCCTGCCTTGCGGACGAAGAAACCAAACAACGCGACGCCCATCACGCCGCCCACCTGACGCGCCGTATTCAGCAACCCCGATGCCACACCTGACTGCGCGCCGCTCACCGCCGCGAGCGCCGCATCCGTGATGGTCGGTATCGTCAGCGCGATGCCGCTGCCGGCAAGCAGCATCGGTATCGCGAGCAACCCGTTGGATTGCGCGGCAATTGCCGGCCACATCGCCAGATAGCCGATCGCGGAAATCGACAAGCCGGCCGTCGCCAGCGTGCGCGCCCCCAGCCTGCCGGTCAGTCGCCCGGCAACGATGCTCATGACCATCAGCACGCCCATCATCGGCAGAAACGCGACACCCGTGCGCACGGGCGTCATATGCCAGACCGACTGAAACAGCAGGCTCAACGTAAAAACGATGCCGTAGAAAACCAGGTTCGCGATCGCGCCGATAACGATCGAACTGCGGACGATCCGGTCCTGCCACAACGCGGCCGGCAGCATCGCGTCCGCATTGCGTGCTTCCAGCCGGACGAACGCGATGCCCAACCCGACACACAATGCGAACGCACTCAAGATGACCGGACTGCGCCACCCCAGCGCACTGATCTCGGTCGACGCGAACGTGAGCGCCGCCAGCGCAAATGCACCGGTCAGTTGTCCGGGAAGATCCAGGCGCCTTCCGCGCTGCGCTTTCGTGTCGGGCGCAAACCGCCATGTCATCCAGATTCCGGCGATGCCAACCGGCACGTTGACCAGGAAAATGCTGCGCCAGCCGACTGCTGCGATGAGCAACCCGCCTGCCAACGGTCCCGCTGCCAGCGCGATACCGCCACCGGCACCCCACCAGCCGATCGCGCGGCTGCGCGCCGCCGCGCCGTCGAATGCCAGCCGCAGCACGGCCAGCGAGTTCGGCACCAGCAGCGCGGCGCCGATCCCCTGAACGAGCCGCCAAGCGATCAACGCGCCCATGGAGTGCGCCATCCCGCAGCCGATCGACGACAGCGTGAATATCGCGTAACCGGCAATGAACACGCGCCTTGCACCAAGCCGGTCGCCGAGGGCACCCGCCATCAGCAGGGTCGCCGCGAACACGAGCGCATACGCGTTGACGACCCATTGCAGTTCCGTGACCGCTGCACCAAAGGCCGTTCGCAACGCGTCGAGCGCAACATTGACGACACTGACGTCGATCAAGACGACAGCAAAACCAAGGCACGCGGCCGTTTGAACCAACCGCGGGTGATGTGTGGACGAGGTCTGCATCGGCAATCCTTCGCATTCGGAGGAGTGAAGCGTAGAGGATCGCCTTCTGTGCGAATATTCCGCAAAACAGCACAGCAACCTGGAGAAAATGCACCGATGTTTGACTGGGAAAACCTGCGTTACTTCGTTGCCGTCGCGCAAGCGGGGAGTCTTTCTGCGGCCGCCAGGCGATTGAATGTCGACCATGCGACAGTCAGCCGTCGCCTGGCCGCACTCGAAACCGAATTGAAGATGCGCGTGATCGACAGGTTGCCACGCGCGTGCCGGCCGACCGCCGCCGGCCGGCAGATTCTCGAGTTCGCCGAGAAAATGGAAGAGCACGCGTTTGCGATCGAGCGCCTTGCGCTCGCGGAACACCTGCCGATGCACGGCACGGTGACGATCAGTGTGCCGCCCGTACTCGCCAACAATTTCTTCGCGAATCATCTGTATGAATTCGCGCAATTGCATCCGGGCATTCGATTGTCGATGGCCAGCCAGGCGCAAAGCGTGTCGCTCGCCCGTCGTGAAGCGGATATCGCCGTGCGCCTGTTCCGCCCGGAAGAACCGCAAAACGTGACGCGCAAGCTGGGCGAGATGGCGTTCGGGCTCTATGCGAGTCGCGACTACGCGCACGCGTCGACGCCCGACGATTGGGCCTTCATCTGCTACGACGCGCAATTCGCGGAAATGCCGCATCAAAAGTGGCTCGAGTCGATCGCTCGAGGCCGCCGCATCGCCTGCGAAGTCAGCGATATCACGACGCAGCAGGTCGCGGCCCGTACGGGAATCGGCGTGGCAGGCCTGCCCGTGTTCATGGGCGACAGCGATCCCGGGCTGCAGCGCGTGCCGTTCGAGGGAGAACCGTACTACCGCGAGATCTGGCTGGTCGTGCATGCCGATCTCAGGCATTCGCCGTCGATCCGTGCAGCAATCGACTTTATCGCCGACGTGACGGGCAGGACCTTCGCACCGGATTCGAGGCAGTAGCGACTGCCATCACTTCGGCCTGCAATGCCAGGCGTGAGCCTCTGATAGCGATATCAGGATTGCTGCGAGGGATCGTACCTGAAGTAACACAGGTTGAAGTACCAATAAGGATGGGACGTCGGAAGGTCCTCGTTCGGCCGCGCCCGATTCGGCCATCGAGAGACTTTTCGCAAATTGAAATTCTGCGTCAGCGAACGTTTCACCGCCGCCTGGCCCGAGCGGGTCGGCGGCAGCCGATCGTGCACTTCGCCAACGACCCTTCATCAAATCTCCGCCCTCAACCACCCGAGCAAATCCCCCTGCGCACTCCCGGCCACCACCGGCTCCGGCGTCAACAAGCAGTAATGCGAACCATCCTCGACGAACCCCATCGGCGCGACCAGCACGCCGTTCTCGATGTCGTCGCGAACGAGATGCCACGGGCCGATGGCGACACCGAGCCCCGCGACCGCCGCCTGCAGACTGAAATAGAAATGGTCGAACATCTGCCCGCGCCCACTCACGGGCGGCTGATTCGCCGCGACCGCCCATTCCTTCCACGCGTCCGGCCGAGTTCGCGTATGCAATTGCGGCACGTCCGTCTTCAACGAACGATCACCCCGACGCGCGGAAAACCAAGCACCGACCTTGTCCGGCCGGCAAACCACCCCCACCCTCTCCGCGAACAAACGCTCCGCGTGATAACCCGCCGGCCACGCAAAGTCATCGCGCCGAATCGCCATGTCGACGCCGCTGTCGAATGAAAACGGGCCACCCGCGGCAGCCAGGTGAATGTCGACGCCCGCATGTCGCGCCTGGAAATCCGGCCAGCGCGGAATCAGCCAGCGCATCAGAAGCGTCGGCTCGCACGACAGGACCCAGCGCCGCGCGCGGGCGGCCTCGGTGCGCAACTCCTGTGCGGCGTGACGCATCAGCCCCAGCCCGTCATGGACGGCCTGCGCCAGCTTGCGGCCCGCATCGGTCAGGAACACACGACGGCTGCGCCGCTGGAACAGCGCCACGCCCAGGTCATCCTCGAGCAGACGCACCGCCCGGCTGACCGCACCGTGCGTCAAGCACAGCTCGTCGGCAGCACGGCTGAAATTCTCGTGACGCGCCGCCGCCTCGAAACAACGCAACGCCATCAACGACGGCAGGTTCGTGCGAACAGATTGTGAGTCAATCTCACCATTCTGGTCAGAAATCATCGCTTTTCCCGATGAAACATGACCCATAAGATTGCGCCATCCAGTCACAAACCGCAAGGACGAGCCATGACCGAATGGATAGTCGTAGTCACCATCACACTGTTGGCCGTCATCAGCCCCGGCCCGGACTTCGCGATGGTCACGCGTAACAGCCTGATGCTGTCGCGCCGGTCGGGCGTGCTCACCGCGCTGGGTATCGGGCTCGGCGCGACGGTTCACGTGAGCTACACGCTGCTGGGCGTCGGCCTGCTGATCCGCCAGTCCCTGTGGCTCTTCAATGCCGTCAAGCTGATCGGCGCGGTCTACCTGATCTACCTCGGCGTGAAGATGCTCATGACGAAGGCCGGCAACGGGCAGCCCGCGGCGCAGGCCGCGCCGCTGTCCGACCTGGCCGCGCTGCGCACCGGCTTCCTGACGAATGCGCTGAACCCCAAGACCACGGTGTTCATCGTCAGCCTGTTCATGCAGGCCGTTCGGCCCGACACGCCGTTGATCGTGCAGATCGGCTACGGCGCGTTCATCGCCGTCGCGCATGCCGGCTGGTTCAGCCTGGTGGCCCTCTGCTTCTCCGCCACGGCAGTCCGCGATCGCCTGCTGGCGCTGCGCCACTGGATCGACCGCACCTTCGGATGCCTGCTCGTGGGCTTCGGCGTCGCGCTCGCCATCGCGCGCGGCGGGCGCTGATCCGGGCGTCCGCGCCGCGTGGCGATGCAACCGTCGGGCGCGCTCCGCCGGCGCGCCGGATGCGCCGGATGCACCGTTCGTCAGCGTCAGAACGTGCGTGCGATCGTGCGGGCCTCGTCGATCGCGCGACTGCGATCGACCTTTCCGTCGGGCCCGAACAAGGTGCGCTCGACGACGATGCCGGTGACATCCTTCACGCCCACGAACCTGAGCCAGGTCTCCATGTACGGGCGCTGGAGATCGAACTCGGCAGCCGGCGTAAATGAGCCCGGCGACTGATAGCCGAGCCCGCGCGCGTAGACCACCACCGCCTTTTTCCCGGCCAGCTTGCCGGCAAAACCTGCGCCGTCGAACGTGAACAGCACGTCCTTCTGCGAAATCGCATCGATCAGGTGCTTGAGTTTGTATGGAATGCTGAAATTCCACAGCGGTACGCCGAACAGGAACTTGTCCGCTTCGTGGAACGGTACCGCAAGCTGCTCGATCCGCTGCCATGCCGCCGCCTGCGACGGCGTCAACGCGGTGCCGCTCAGCCCCGCATATTTCGCGGCCAGCGCGGCTTCGTCGAATTCGGGCATCGCCAGATTCCAGATGTCGAGTTTCAGTATCTCGTGATCGGGGTGGGCGAGCCGGTACGCATCGAGAAAGGCATTGCACACTTCGATGGATGCCGAATAGTCCTTGTTGGGTGAGCCTTCGATATAGAGCACGCGTGTCATGGAGCCGGTCCTTGCCGAAAGTGACGGCGACGCGCGGGATGCGCGGTCGCCCACTGCACTTCGCAGCCTATCGGATCGACCTATAATCCGGAAACGATATGAATTGATCGAATTAACCCGAATTGGTGATCAATGAACCCACCCCTCGACACGTCACTGCTTCACACGTTTGTCGCAATCGCCGACGTCCGGAGCTTTACCGGCGCAGGTCGCCGGCTGAATCTCTCCCAATCCGCGGTCAGCGCCCAGGTCGCTCGTCTCGAGGAGCAGGTCGGCCGGGCGCTGCTCGCGCGCAATACGCGCAGCGTCACGCTCACCGAGCATGGCCAGATGCTGCTCGGCTACGCACGCGCGATGCTCAATCTGAGCGAGGAAGCGAAGGCGAAGCTGGGTACCGGCGACGCAGTCGATGTCACGCTGCGTATCGGCGCCTCGGAGGATTTCGCGGGAGGCTGGCTTCCCGACGCGATGCGCCGCTATGGTGCCGCGCGACGCGGCTTGCGGCTGGATCTGACGGTCGACATCGGCGACAGCCTGTTTCGCCGGCACGCCAACGGCGAATTCGATCTCGTGATCGGCAGCCGGTGCGCGCACACGCGCCAGGGCGCGACGTTGTGGCGAGAGCCGCTCGCCTGGGCGTTTGCGCGCCACGAGCCGCTGCCGGAAGGCGATGTGCCGCTCGCGTGCTTCCCCGATCCGTGCCCGTACCGCGGCGCCGCCATCAAGGCGCTCGCGCTGGCCGGCATGCCCTATCGCATGGCATGCGAAAGCCCGAGCGTCACGGGGATCCTGACGTTCGCGCGCGCCGGCATCGCGATCGCGCCGGTGCCGCGCAGCGCGATCGGCGAGACGCTCCGTGAGCTGGGCGTGTCCGAAGGGTTGCCGGCGCTACCGGAAATGGAATTCGTGATGATGCATGATGCGGGGATGCCGGCCGCCGTCGAATTCGCCGCGACAATTTTCGATGAAGCCGCGATTCGCAACGGGGCCGGCACGCGTAACCGGCCGTAGCGGGCCGCCTCCGCGCTCGATGTTTGCTCCACGCGCTCACCAACGCATTTGCCGGCGACCACAACGGCGCGCTGTTGGCGAAACAGCCGCGTCCCGGTCACGGTGCATCGTCATCCTTAGCGCTTCGCACTCCATTCGACGCGCCCGCCCGCAGAATCCCGGCTGCGCCCGAGCAGCGCCGCCAGCGACAGATCCGCGAGCTTGCCGAACGGCGCGCGCAGCAGGCTCGGCAGGTTCCAGCGCCCCAGCACGAACACGCCCTTGGCATGGCTCATCGCGCGGAATCCCTCGATGCCGTGATACGCGCCCATCCCGCTGGGGCCGACGCCGCCGAACGGCAAGTCTTCCTGCGCGACATGCAGGAGCGTGTTGTTGATGCCGACATTGCCCGACGTGGTGCGCTTCAGCAACGACTCGCAGTCGCCGTCCTGCACACCGAAGTAATACAGCGCAAGCGGCCTCGGCCGCGCATTCACGTAGTCGACGACTTCGTCGATCGTGCGATACGTGCGCACCGGCAGGATCGGCCCGAAGATCTCTTCCTGCATGACGGCCGTCTCGTCGCCGGCCCCGACGATCAGCGTGGGCGCGAGCGTCCGCTTGCGGGTGGCCGCCCGCTGCGGGTGCACGCCCGCCTCGATTACGCGTGCGCCTTTGCTGCGCGCTTCGTCGACGAGACTTTTCAGGCGATCGTAATGCCGGTCGCTGACGATCGACGTGTAGTCCGGGCTGGTCGGCCCGCCCGGATAGAAGCGCGCGACGGCCGCATCGTATTGCGTGATGAACGCGTCGAGACTGAAATCCGCCTTCTGCGCGGCCGTGATCAGGTCGAGCACCGTCACCAGCCCGTCATGCTGCCAGTTGCCGGCGTTCAACGGCAGCAGATGGCGGATCTGCTCCAGCGAGAACCCGGCGCGCTGCGCGCCGGCGATGATCTCGAGCATCCACACCGCGTCTTCGCCGTATTCGCGATAACCATTCGTGCCGCGCTCGACGGTCGTGAGACGCCACGCGAGCAGGCGGGGCGTTTCGTCCGTCATCGGTGCGCCCTTACGCGCGCCGGACGATTGACAGTCGCGGGCAAACGGCCGACAGTTCCGGCATCGCCGCTCGATCGTGCAGGCCGGAACGTGGGGATCGGTCGCCACGAGCGCGAGTGCCGCGCCGGTCGCAAACAAGGCGCAAATGGACTGCTAGCAACCAATACCGAGAGAACAGCATGCAGCTTCAGTCAAACTACCCCAACACGTTCAAGTACGTTCGGCAGAATGCGCGCCGACTGCCTTATGACATCGGGTACTACCTGAGCGAGCACAGCGACGGGACGATCATCGTCGGTTACGAGATCGTGCAGGCGTCGCACAACGGTCGCATCGGCTGCGCTGCGACCACGCTCGATTTCCGGGGCTCGCTCGAAGAAGCGGAACGGTACCTGATCAAGAAGCTCGAAACAATGGTCGAGGGTTTGCCCGAGTCGTGGGAATCGGATCAATACAGAAACCGCAAGGAGACGGACGAGAGCGCAGTCGAACATGCGTGGTTGATACGCAGCGTCTTCGGCTACTGGCCGAAATTTCACGATGCCGGGGTGCTGGCCATCACGCTGCGTCGGGTCAACGCGAACGGCGGATGGCATACGGATATGGAACTCACGATCCGTCATGCCGGGCAAGACAATCCGGCATGGAACGGGCCGCCGACACCTTGCCGGATTACGTTCCTGCTCGAGGAAGTAGAGGGAACCGAGTTCGCGACAGAAAATGTCTCTCTCCCGTCGTGGATTTACGATCTGAGGTTTTCTCACTGCGACGATGGCCGCATCCAGATCGACCTGTATCCGTCGACCGGCTTCGAGATCCTGCTCTACTGTCGTGCCGCGACCGTCATCCGCATCGAGCCGTGCGCGTCAGACAACAACGGTATCTGAAAACCGCTTCGGCACCATCAGATCTCGTCGGAAAACTCGTCGAGAAAACGCTGCAATCGATCGCGGCGAACGATCGCCAGACGGGTACCGGTGACGGTCTGGAAACCGGTTGAAAGCCTCAGCAGTTTCGTGCGGAAGTGATCGATCGCGAATCGCGCGTCGTCGAGCTCCCGTTCCGATGCATGCGGATCGGCCGGGTCATACAACGCGCTGCCCATTCGCCCCGCGACATAAAAGCAACGCGCGACGCCCACCATGCCGATCGCATCGAGCCGGTCGGCATCCTGCAGCACCTTGGCTTCCAGCGTCTTCGGCGCGATACAGGCCGAAAAACTGTGCGCCTCGACCGCGTGCGCAACGGCGTCGATCTTCGCGGCCGGCCAATTCAGCGACTTCAGCACCTGCCGGGCCTTCTCCGCCGACAACCGCGATGCCTGCGCGCGAAGCGGGGAATTCTTCTCCACCGCCACGCAGTCGTGCAGCAGTGTCGCCGCAAACAACACCTCGGCGTCTCCGCCCTCCTTCGCGTGGATCGCGGCCGCGTTCTTCCACACGCGTTGCAGATGCGAAGTGTCGTGAGAGCCGTCGCCATTGGCGTCGCTCCAGTGCGCCAGCAAGGCCTTGGCCAGATCCTGAAAGGGGGCGAACGCAGAGATAGTCATGGGGAAAGCAGTCGAGGTCGGGATGGCGATTATCGCCGCAAGCGCCGCGCGACACACGATCCGCCATCCGGTCGGCCCTTGTCCACGACACATCACGCGAACCGTTACCTCCGCCAGAACGCGGTTGGCTTATAGTGCGGGTTGCCGATTCAGCGAGGAGCGCTGTAATGACACTGCTGGCCAATGGTCCGTTTGAAGTAAAGCTGAATCCGGAATTCCTGAGTACCGTCGCGGAACAGACCGGGCTCGGCCGCATGTCGCTGGACAAGCAGTATCACGGCGACCTGGAAGCCGTCAGTCATGGAGAGATGCTCGCGTTTCGAAGCAGCGTCCCGGGCTCGGCGGGCTATGTGGCGATGGAAACCGTGCAAGGCGTGCTGGGCGGCCGCCACGGGAGTTTCGTCCTGCAGCACAGCTCCACCATGACCCGCGGGCAGCCGCTGCAGTCGATCACCGTCGTGCCCGATTCCGGAACGGGGGCATTGCTGGGGCTCTCCGGTTCGATGATCATCGCGATCGACAACGGCCGGCATTCGTACCGCTTCGACTACACGCTGCCCGACGCGCCTCGGTAAGCCGACTCATGGGGAAGCGGCGGCTTCATGGTGTCGCCGCGCCGGGGCAGTGACGCGTTCCCGTCTGCCGTGCAGCACTCACCTGCCCGATACCCGGCGATCGAGCCTCGACGAAGGCATTGCCGGGTTCGCTCGAGATAGCGTGGATGCGTTCGACCGCGGCGACGCGCTCAACCACCGCCGAACCATCACGCGACGATCGCAACGGGTTCAATTCCACGCATGGCGCGCCGGCCGCACGCCGTTCAGGTAGTAGTTGCCGACGAGGTGATACTTCCAGCGCACCGGATCGTGCAGCGTATGCGTGCGTGCATTGCGCCAGTGCCGGTCGAGGTTGTGCTCGGCCAGCGTCGACTGCGTGCCGGCCAGCTCGAACAGCTTCTCGCCCGCGAGCAGCGCGATCTCCGTCGTCAGCACCTTCGCCTCGCCCACCGCCACCGACGCACGCGCGACATCGTCCTCGGTCACGTCGCCGCGCGCTGCGATCTCGTCGAGCGTACGCGCCGCGCGCTCGAGCAGCGCCTCCGCCGCATGCAGCTGGATGTGCAGACGGCCGATCTCGCGAATCGTCAACGGATCGTCGGCCGCCCGCTCGACGCCGCTGTCGACCCACGGCCGCGTGCGCGTGCGCACGAACACCAGCGTATCGTCGATCGCGGCCCTCGCGATGCCCGCGTCAATCGCGGCCTGGATGATCTGCGACAGCGGGCCGTTCAGCGTCGGCAGGTCCGACACACGCTGGGCCGGCAGGACGTGCGACGCAGGCACGCGCACGTTGTCGAGCACGACGGTGCCGCTCGCGGTGGTCCGCTGTCCGAACCCCGACCAGTCGTCGATCACGGTCAGCCCCGGCGTCGGCTGGCGAATGTACGCGAGCCACGCGCGGCGCTCGTCGTCGAGGCCGAGCACCGGCACGTAGTGCGCGAACAGCGCGCCGGTCGAATAGAACTTGGTGCCGTCGACGACGTAATCGTCGCCATCCCGGCGCACGCGCGTCTTCAAGTCGAGCACGTGCTTCGTGCCCTTCTCCGAAAAGCCGTTGCCGAACCGCTTGCCGCTCAGCACTTCCGAGAAGAAGTGGCGCTTCTGCGCATCGGTGCCGGTGAGCGCGATCACGTCGACCAGCCCGAAATGATTCTGCGGCAATTGCCCGAGCGACGGATCGGCCGCCGCGACGATCTTCACCACCTCCGTCAGCGTCACATGCGATACCCCCGCGCCGCCATACGCCTTCGGCACGGTGATGGCCCACAGTCCCGACTGCGAGAACCATTCGATCTCGTCGCGCGGCAGCCGGCGCTCCCGGTCGCGTTCGGCCGCGCCTTCCGCGAGCCGCTGCGCAAGCGCATGCGCGGCTTCGATGGCCTGCGCGTCGTCGGCGATCACGCGGGCCGCTTGCGGTTGCGTATCGGCCGGCCGTTCCTGGATCGTGGCGCTCGTCTCTGACATCGGGCTCTCCTGCTGATTGACTGAAGCATTCAATCTAGCAGCGCCTCGTGCGCCGGCAAACCGAGCGATTCGCACATCGATATTCCTTCGGATAACAAAAAGTGTGGCGCGCCGTCCGAAACGAACCGCGCGTCAGCGACGATATCGACGCCCCGGCATCGATGCCACGCAGCCTTGCTCGCGTAATGCCCGATGGCGATAACGATGTACGAATCCGTTATTGGATCGTCCGCATCGTGCTTCCTATACTGGTCTGCCGGCATCGACGGCCCCGCCTTTCAAGGACCTCCGCATGACTTCGTCTCCCGCTGCAACCGAACTTTCCACCGGCACCGACTACGACGCGCTTGCCAGCCGCTTCAGGCCGATCTTCGAACGCATCGCGGCCGGCACCGCGGAACGCGAACGCCGCCGCGAACTGCCACACGACGCGATCGGCTGGCTGAAGGCGGCCGGCTTCGGCGCCGTGCGGCTGCCGGTTCGCGACGGCGGCGCCGGTGCGTCGCTGCCGCAGCTGTTCCGGCTGCTGACCGAACTCGCTGCCGCCGACTCCAATCTGCCGCAGGCGTTGCGCGGGCACTTCGCGTTCGTCGAGGACTGGCTGAACGCGCCGCCCGGCGCCGATCGCCAGACGTGGTTCGACCGCTTCGCGAGCGGCCAGCTCGTCGGCAATGCGTGGACGGAAACCGGCGACGTGTCGCTCGGCCAGACCATCACGAAGGTCTCGGAAAAGCACGGCCGCCTCGTGCTGAACGGCCGGAAGTTCTACAGCACCGGCAGCCTGTTCGCCGACTGGATCGACGTGTTCGCACAACGCGCGGACGACGGCAGCGACGTGATCGTCGCCGTCGCGACCGCGCAGCCCGGCGTGATCCGCGAAGACGACTGGGACGGCTTCGGCCAGACCACGACCGGCAGCGGCACCACGCGCTTCGAGGACGCGACGGTCGAGGCACGGGACGTGATCGACTTCGCGCGACGCTTCAAGTACCAGACCGCGTTCTACCAGCTCTTCCACGTCGCGACGCTGGCCGGCATCGGCCACGCGATCGTGCGCGATGCGGGTGACCTGGTACGCAATCGCACCCGCGTGTACAGCCACGGCAACGCCCCGCGCGCGGCCGACGACGCGCAACTGCAACAGGTGATCGGCGAGATCGCGTCGTGGGCCTATGCAGCCGACGCACTCGCGCTGCGCGCCGCGCAGCCGCTGCAACGGGCCTACGAAGCGCACTTCGGCGGCGACGCGGCGGCCGAGCACGATGCGAACGTCGCGGCCGAGATCGAATCCGCGCAAAGCCAGCTCGTCGTGTCGGAACTCGTGCTGCGCGCGGCGACGCGCCTGTTCGACGCGCTCGGCGCATCCGCGACGCGCAGCACGACGGCGCTCGATCGCCACTGGCGCAATGCACGCACGGTGTCGTCGCACAATCCGCTCGTCTACAAGGCGCGGATCGTCGGCGACTGGGTCATCAACGGGCGCACGCCGCCGTTCGTCTGGCAGGTCGGCAACGGCGCGGGCACGAGCACGAGCACCGGCAAGCATGCAGAAACGGGGGCCGCCCAATGAGCAAGACCATCCGCTTCAACGCGTTCGAGATGAACTGCGTCGGCCACCAGTCGCCCGGGCTGTGGGCCCATCCGCGCGACCGGTCGTGGCAGTACAAGGATCTCGACTACTGGACCGACCTCGCGCGCGTGCTCGAACGCGGGATCTTCGACGCGATCTTCATCGCGGACGTGATCGGCTACTACGACGTCTACAAGGGCAGCAACTACCACGCGCTGCACCAGGCCGCGCAGATCCCGGTCAACGATCCGCTGCAGCTCGCCGCGCCGATCGCGATGGCAACCGAGCATCTCGGCATCGGCATCACCGCATCGACGACGTTCGAGCACCCGTACACGTTCGCGCGCCGGCTGTCGACCGCCGACCATCACACGAAGGGCCGGCTTGCATGGAACATCGTCACGTCCTACCTCGAAAGCGGCGCGAAGAACCTCGGCGATCACGGCTTGCGCACGCACGATGATCGCTATGCGGTCGCGGCCGAATACGTCGAGGTGCTGTACAAGCTGTTCGAGGGCAGCTGGGAAGACGGCGCGGTCGTGCGCGATCGCGAGGGCCGCGTGTTCACGCATCCGGAGAAGGTGCACGAGATCGGCCACAAGGGCCGCTTCTTCGACGTGCCCGGCTACCACCTGTGCGAACCGTCGCCGCAGCGCACGCCGGTGCTGTTCCAGGCCGGCGCGTCCGGCCCCGGCAAGGCATTCGCCGCACAGCACGCCGAATGCGTGTTCGTCGCCGCGCCGACCCGCCCGCAGCTCGCGCGCTACGTGGCCGACGTGCGTGCACAGGCCACCGCCGCAGGGCGCGACGCGAGCAAGGTATTGATCTACAACCTCGTCACCGTGATCGTCGACGAAACCGACGAGAAGGCGCAGGCCAAGTTCGACGAATATCGCCAGTACGTGTCGTACGACGGCTCGCTGGTATTCATGTCCGGCTGGACCGGCATCGACTTCGGCCAGTACGCGCCGAACGATCCCGTCCGGCGCGTCGAGACGAACGCGATCGTGTCGGCAGTCGAGCACCTCGCCGGTGGCGACACCGCCTGGACGATCGAGGAACTGGCGGCCTGGGGCGGCATCGGCGGCCTGGGCCCGGTCTTCGTCGGCTCGGCGGCGACCGTCGCGGACATCCTGCAGGAATGGGTCGCCGCTACCGACGTCGACGGCTTCAACCTCGCGTATGCGGTTGCGCACGAAACCTTCGAGGATGTCGTGCGCTATCTCGTCCCCGAGCTGCAGCGGCGCGGCGTGTATCCGACCGGCTATGCGCCGGGCACGCTGCGCGAGAAACTGTTCGGCGGATCGGCGCGGCTACCGGACGAACATCCGGCCGCGCAGTTCCGCGACATCGAGCAGGTCAAGCGCGATGCCGAGCACGTAGCCGCCTACGCGTGACGGCCGTGCGGCGGCTGGTCTGCCCGCATGCGGGCCGGCCGGCTTCGCGATGAACGGCAACCGGCGTGTCGAGCCACTCGCCCGACACGCCGTCTGAATCTCCCATCTCCCCTCACTCAAAGCCCGGTGCAGCCGCGATGCGCGTTGTGCTTCCGCACTCGCACATCGAGAGGGTGAACCTTGCGGTTGTGGCAACGACGACGCGCGCACCCAAGAGTGCGCGCTTTTTCCTGACGACGAGCGATCCCGACCGCGTTCACACGATGCCGTCGTCGTCGATGTCGCGCGCCGTCGGCTCGTAACGCACGATCAACAGGAACACGATCGGCGTCGCGGCGCTGATCGCGACGACCCAGAACATGTCCGTGCCGAGCCGCGCCTGCAGGATCGGCAGCACGAACAGCGCGAGTGCCTGACCGATGCCGCACAGCGAACGCCCGAAGCCGACGCCGGTACCGCGGATCGCCGCCGGATACGACAGCGTCGGGTAGATCATCATCTGCGCGCCGGGCCCGAAACCTTCCGCGAACAGCCAGGTGCCGAGCATCAGCAGCACGAAGCCGATCGCGAGCGCGCCATGCGGATGCCCCGCCAGCGCGAGCGCCACGAGCGCGACGAACTGGAGCGCGAACCCTGCGATCGCGACATGACGCGACGCATGGCGATGGGCGAGGCGCATGCCCAGCAAGCCGCCGGTGAACGCGAACAGCACGTTCAGCGCCAGCGACGCCGCGATCGTCTCGAACACGCCTGCACCGAGAAACTGCGACAGGATCGACGGCAGGAAGAAGGCGATCGCCGTGTATTCGAACGGGATGCACAGGTTCATCACGCTGGCGACGATCGTGCGCCCCAGGTACGGGCGCTGGAACAGCACGCGAATTCGTACGGGCGGCTGGCTCGGCGCGCGTCGGGCATCCTCCGCTTCGTGCGCGTGAATCCCGTACGACTCGCGCAGAATCCGCGCGGCGTTGGCCAGGTCGCCCTGGTTCGCGGCCCACAGCGGCGATTCGTTCATGAAGCGGTTCCTGAACAGGATGATGACGAGCGCGGGCACCGCGCCGAAGATCAGCGACGCGCGCCAAAGCCATCCCGCATGCTCGGCAGGCAGCAGGAAATACAGCCCGAAGATCAGCAGGAAGCAGACCGAGGACGCCACGTACCACATCGGGCACCAGGCCGCGAGCCGCGACGCCTTGTTGCCGCGACCGTTGAACTTCGAGAATTCCGCGAGAAACGCCATCGCGACGGGCAGGTCGATGCCGACACCGAGCCCCATCACGAAGCGCGCGCCGATCAGTACCCATACATTGGGCGCCAGCCCGGCCGCGATTGCCGCGACCACGAAAAACAGCATGTCGGCCATGAACACCTGATAGCGGCCGATCTTGTCGGTCAGCCATCCGCCGATCAGGCTGCCGAAGATCGTGCCGATCATGATCGCCGACCCGACCAGCCCGGTCAGCGCCGGTGTCAGACCGAACTCGCGCGCCACGTCGTCGATCCCATAGGACAGCGTCGTCAGATCGTACGCATCGAGAAAGACGCCGCCGAGCGCCAGCAGCACGATCATCCGCGCATGGCTGACCGGGCTGTCCACCGTGTTGATCAGGCGCGCGACGTCGCTGGCCGAGCGGATGGGTGAAGACACCGGCGTGACGGTGTTCAGGTCGATCGTACTCATCGCATTCCTTAGTTTTCCGCCGGATAGCCGGCGATGTCCGTATGTTCATTCGCGACCGGCGAAGACCCTGCGCAACTGCGAGCCTCTCGACACGCGACGCCGTCGCGTTCCGGCAGCCCGCATTCTGTTCTCCCGATCCGGTTATCCCAAGCGATATAAATCGATAAATTAATCGGCCCGCGTCATAAAGTTGCTCGCGGTCCGCGCTTAGAGGCCAGTTCAAAAAGGCTGCTCGATACGCCTGAAGATGTTCCAACAGACAAGCGAGCAACCGAGTTTCAGGAATGCTTCGTGAATGTCGGCACGTCGCTCGAAGCGAGTGCGTAGGCGACG